>JANPGL010000723.1:0-6901 GCA_031423915.1 Actinomycetes bacterium
GCGCGGTGCTGGTCCCCGATGCATTCCTGGCCGAGGTGCTTTCCTCCGGGCGATGGGCGCCGGAAGAGGGCTGTTGACGACCTCGACGTCCTCACTCACGATGATCACCAGCATCTGCGCCGGCTCCTGCACCACTCGGTAGCGAATGGGGATGCCGCCGGAGGCCGAGAACGTGTCGCCTGCTCCGAGCACGAAGCGTTCGCCGTCCGTCTCGAACTCGTAGGACCCGCTCAGCACGACCGACAGCGAATCGTTGCGGTGCACGTAGGGGGAGGCGGGAAGCTCGGGCGGCCCGCCCGTGATCTCGACGGCGCGCAGCTGTCCGGCGCGGGCGGTGAGCGCATGGGCGACGGTGCCGCCGTCATCGCTGGGGAGCGCCGGCCGCGCGTCCCCTCGCACGACCCCAGCCGCCCGGTCCGGTTGCATCCCGCCGAACAAGCCGACGCCCGTCGTCCCTAGTGCCTGGGCCACCCGGTTGAGCGATCCCATGCTGAGACCGGCGAGGCCCCGTTCCACCTTCGACAGGAAGGGCTGGGAGAGCGCCGCCCGCTCGGCCAGCTCTTGCATCGTCACGCCCTGCGAGGTGCGCCGGGCGCGGATGGCTGCGCCGATGGTCTCTCCGAGGTTCTCGGCTGGGCGGGGGGGTCGCCTGGTCACGTCCCCATCCTCCCCGGTCGGCGCCGCCGACGGCGGGATCTCCGCCCGTCAGGCACTGTTCTCGGGCTCGTAACAGAGGGTGCACACAGCCGCACCCGACCGCGCGAAGATGCTTAGGATGAATATTCCCCCGAGGCATCAGGCGAGACGCCCGTGACCGGCCGCCTGCTCCTCGTCGGCGGGGTCGACGCCGCCGGTCAGCGCGTCGACGTCGCGGTCGATGGTTCCAGCGGCCTCATCGAGGAGGTCGGCACGACCCAGGCCCGCCCGGAGGACGAGATCGTCGACTGTGCCGGCATGGTGCTCCTGGCATCGGGAGTGGAGCCACACGCCCACCTCGACAAGGCCCTGTCCTCCCGGCAGGTCGCCGCGATGCCGGCGACCCTGGCCGATGCTGTTCGCGACTGGCTCGCGCTGTGCCCCACCCTCAGCCGGGAGGACTACATCGAGCGCGCCACCGAGTCGGTGGAGGCGATGGTGCGGCGCGGCACGACCGTCGTGCGAACGCACGTCGACGTCGGCACCGGGCCGGGACTGCGCGCCATCGAGGCCTTGGTGGACGTGCGAGAGGCGATGCGCTCCAGAGGGCTGGCCGACATCCAGGTGGTTGCGCTCGCCGCGCCACCGCTGGGGGGCGACGCCGGCCGCGAGAACCGCTACCTCCTCGAGGCCGCCGTGGGCGCTGGCATCGACGTGGTGGGCGGCAGCCCGGACATCGATCCTGACCCTGCCGGCGCCATCGCGGCTGCGGTCGCGGTGGCCGAACGGGCCGGTCTCCCGCTCGACCTCCACAGCGACCAGTCCGTCGACCCCGAGATGTTCTGGCTCCCGGAGTTCGTGCGTCTCGTCCAGGAGCGCGGCCTCGAACGGGCGGTGGCCAGCCACTGCGTCAGCCTCGCCAGCCAGTCGGTGGAGGTGCAGCACCGCACGGCTGCGACGCTGGCCGACGCCGGCGTCGCCGTGACCACCATGCCGTTGACGAGCTTGTTCTACTTCGGTTGGGACCAGCCGGTGGCTCCGCCCCGCGGCCTCACGTCGATCCGCATCCTTCAGGAGGCGGGAGTGACGGTGGCAGCCGGCGGCGACAACGTGCGCGACCTGTTCTTCGCACTGGGGCGGTTCGACGCGTTCGAGACGGCGTCCGTCCTGAGCATGGCGGCCCACCTGACGCCGGCGCAGGCGTGGGAGATGTGCACGGCCGAGGGCCGCCGTGCGCTCGGCTTGCCACCGGTCGGGTTGGTCGCCGGCTCGCCGGCCGATCTCATGGCCGTGGCCGGCGCCAGCCTGAACGAGGTCGTGGCGGGCGCCAGCGAGGATCGCATCGTCCTGCGACGCGGCCGGATCGTCGCCCGGACCCGAGTGTCAGGCGGTCTGGTGTGAACGAACGGCGTGCCTCCACCCACCGCGGCCCGGCCGATGAATCCAGCACGAGCGACCACCATCAACGCACCAAGGGAGAACGCATGACCCGATACAGGAACCTGTTCACCGTCGGCGCAGCCGTCGGTCTCGCGCTCGCCGTGACGGCGTGTGGCAGCTCGACGGCGTCGGGTACCGCAACGTCGGCGGCAGCTGCGGCCACGACGGCGCCTGCCGCCGCCGCTACCACGGCCGGGGCCGGCACGACGGCGACCGCTGCCGCCACCACGGCAGCCGCGGCGCCGGTGACCCTCAAGGGGGTGTGCCCCGACACGGTCGTCGTGCAGACCGATTGGTTGCCCGAGTCCGAGCACGGCGAGTTCTACCAGCTGACGGGGGCGGGCGCGACGCAGGACAACAACGCCAAGCGCTACACGTCCCCCCTCTACACCCCGGGCGGCGTCGACACCGGCGTGAAGCTCGAGATCCGCGCCGGCGGGCCCGCCATCGGGTTCCAGCAGGCGGTCGCCCAGATGTACGCAGATCCGTCGATCCTGATCGGCATCGTGACGATGGATCAGGCCATCCAGAACTCGGCGAAGTTCCCGACGGTCGGCATCATCGCACCGCGTCGGCTGTCTCCCCAGATCATCATGTGGGATCCCGCCACCTACCCGAACGTCAAGACGATCGCCGACCTCGGCAAGACCAACGCCAAGGTCCTCTACTTCGGCGGAGCCGCCTACATGGACTACCTCACGGGTCAGGGCCTGCTGAAGAAGGGTCAGGTCGACGGCTCCTACGACGGCAGCCCGGCGAGCTTCGTGGCGGCGAACGGTGCGAACGGCCAGCAGGGCTATGCCACCGCCGAACCCTTCCAGTACGAGAAGGAGTTCAAGCAGTGGCTCAAGCCGATCGCCTACCAGCTCATCGCCGACGCGGGCTACAACCCGTTCCCGGCCGACGCCGTGCGCCCCGAGAACGTGACGAAGTACGCGGCGTGCTTCACCAAGCTGGTCCCGATGCTCCAGCAGGCCGAGCTCGACTACCTGGCCAATCCGAGCCGGGTGAACGCCCTGGTGTCCAAGCTCACCGACGACTTCAAAGGCGCGGCTCCCTACAGCAAGGAGGTCGCGGACTTCGCGGTGTCGGTGCAGTTGAAGGACAAGATCGTCGGCAACAACCCCGACGGCACGTTCGCCGGCTTCGACATGGCGGGCATCCAGAAGCTCATCGACGTCGCCTCGCCGATCTTCACGGCGCAGGGCACGGCGCCCGTAGCCGGGCTCACGCCTGAGAAGCTGGCGACCAACCAGTTCATCGACAAGAGCATCAAGCTCAAGGGCTGATCCGTTCACGAGCGAAGGGAGGTCGACGCGATGGACGTGCTCGACAAGTCGACAGCGGTGGTGCTGGACGCCGGCCTCCCTCGCCGCGTGACCCGGGTCGGGTCGGGGCTGCGCCGCAGCGCGCGCTACTTCGGTCCGGTGGTCGTGTTCGCGCTGTTCATCGGCTTCTGGGTGCTCTCGGCCGAGGTGCTGCTCCCGCCCCACAAGCGGTTCCTCCTCCCGGCACCGACGCGGGTCGTCACGACGGTGTTCACCGATTGGAAGACGATGAAGCCGATCCTGTCGGCGCTGTGGCTCTCCACCCAGGTGGCGTTCACCGGATTCATGATCTCGATCGTGCTCGGCATGGTGATCGGCATCATCATGAGCAGGGCAGCCTGGATCGAGTGGGCGCTCTGGCCGTACGCCGTCGCGCTGCAGTGCATCCCGATCCTCGCCCTCACGCCGTTGATCGGCGGCCTCATCGGCTTCAGCTTCAACGCCCGCGTCGTCGTGACCGTGATGATCTCGCTGTTTCCGATCATGTCGAACACGCTGTTCGGGATCCTGTCGGTCGATCCGTCGCTCCACGATCTGCTGACGATCCGAGGGGCGACGCGTCGCCAGTCGCTGTTCAAGATCCAGCTGCCGGC
This sequence comes from Actinomycetes bacterium, assembly GCA_031423915.1. Lineage (GTDB taxonomy): Bacteria > Actinomycetota > Acidimicrobiia > Acidimicrobiales > Ilumatobacteraceae > JANMAT01. The sequence goes on from JANPGL010000723.1 coordinate 3,998, forward strand.
GGCGCTGCCGTCGATCTTCGCCGGTGTTCGGATCTCCGCCGGTCTCGCGGTGATCGGCGCGGTCGTCGGCGACACGTTCTTCCGTCAGGGCGAGCCGGGCATCGGCGCGCTGATCGACGTCTTCCGCCTCCGGCTCCAGGGCGAGCAGATGATGGCGTCGATCATCCTGGCCGCCGCGCTCGGCATCGCCGTGTTCGTCCTCGTCGGGTACCTAAGCCGCCGCGCCGTCGGTCAGTGGCACGAGGACACCCGCCGGCCCTGACGGGCACCACCACCAGCTGCTCGGGCGGCGATCAGTGGAACGCGTCGAGCTTCCCGTACTTCTCGGCGAGCAGGTAGTAGACGGTGACGCGCGACTTGTCGTGCTCCGCCTTCATCGATTCACCGATCGCCTTCACCGCGGCGTCGAGGTCGCTGTCCGAGTCGGTCAGACCGAGCTTCTTCTTCAGGAAGCTGTCGCGCACACGGTCGCGTTCGGACTTGTCGGTCATCGACACCAACGACGAGTCACGCTTGGTCAGTGCGATGCCACAGTGCCTCACGATGCCCTTGACGGCCGCGTCATCGACCACTTGCGTGTACGTCGCGATGTTCGGCAGGTAGTCCTGGTAGTCAGCCATTCTCGTCACTCCTGGTGTCGATCAGATGAACGCTGGATTCGTTCGGACTGTACATCGCCACTCGTTCAGTGCAACGTCTCGCTCCAGGGGGTGTCGCGGTCGACGCGCGGTTCCAGCGGCAGGCCGAGGACGCGCTCGCCGATGATGTTGCGCTGGATCTCTTCGGAACCGCCGGCGATGCGGTACCCGGGCGCGCCGGTGACGTGCTCGGTCCAGGCGTACGTGCCCCACTCGCCCGTGTCCGCGGTGAGGCGGGCGCCCAGGATGCCGCTGATCACCTCGGCGGTGAGCGTGAGGCCCTGCGTCCACTGGAGCCGGCCGATCGAGCCGGCGGGCCCGGGCACCTGGCCGGCGCGGGCCTGGGCCGCCGTGCGAAGCCCGTTGTACTGGAGGAGGCGCAGGTGCGTGAACAGGCGGGCCAGGTCCTGGCGGTCGACCGGGTCGTCGGTCCGCCCGAGCGCCCGGGCGGTGCCGAGCACCTGAGCCCACGAACCGCCGATCTTCTGGCCGCTGCCCCCCGAACCGTCGCCGCCGCGCTCGAAGCCGAGCGTGGTGAGCGCCACGCGCCAGCCGTCGCCCACGGCACCGACCCGCAGCGAGTCGGGGATGCGGGCGTCGGACAGGAACACCTCGTTGAAGCTGGAGCCGCCCGACATCTGGCGGATCGGGCGCACCTCGACGCCCGGGTGCCGGAGCGGCACCAGGAACGCCGTCATGCCCTTGTGCTTGGCGACGGTGGGGTCGTGGCGGCAGATGGCCAGGCCCCACTCGGCGAACTGGGCGCCCGAGCTCCACACCTTCTGGCCGTTCAGGATCCACTCGTCGCCGTCGCGGGTGGCCTTGGTGGCCAGACCGGCCAGGTCGCTGCCGGCACCGGGCTCCGAGAACAGCTGGCAGGCCAGCAGGTCGTTGCGCAGAAGGGCCTTGACGAAGCGGTCCTTTCTGCTCGTCGGTGCCGTGGGCCCGGAGCACGGGGGCGATGAGGGTGACGGTGACGTCGAGGACCTCGTGGCCCGACGGCATCTCGAAGGCCGCTTCCTCTCGCCGGTAGGCGCGGGCGTGGGCGCCGGTGAGTCCCGAGCCACCGAGCTCGACCGGCCAGGTGATGGCGCCGTAGCCGGCGTCGAACCGGGCCTGCTGCCACTGGCGGCCGCGCTTCACGAGCGCGTCCTCCTCGGCGAACTCGAGCCCATGGAACACCGCGGTGGAGTCGGAGCCGACGCCCCACACGAGGTCGCCCTCGTGCTTGGCCGTCTTCGGTGGGGCGTTCGCTTCCAGCCAGCGGCGGGCGCCGAGCCGGAACTCCTCGACGTCGATCATGAGGGCGGCCTCGCCGGTCAGGCGTCGCGGCCGGGGCGGCGCAGGAACGGGTCGTCACCGGGGCGGTACAGCTCGTGGGCGCGCCGCCACGTGGCGAACGCCTGCAGGATGTGGGGCGGGTCGCCGTGGATCTCGGTGAAGGCGCCGTTGACGGATCGGGTGTCGAAGTAGGCGGCGTCGACACCGTCGGCGTAGAGGCGGCAGGCGGGCTCGAAGCCGAGGTCGATGAGGCGCTGGTACTCGCCCTCGAAGTCGTTCACGAGGATGCCCATGTGGTGGTAGCCCTCTTGGCCGGCGGCGTACATGTCCCGGTAGATCGAGGGCGTGTCGTCGTGCTGCACGATGAACTGGATCATCGTGTCGTCCACGTACCCGAAGGCGTAGGAGACGTCGGCCTCCTGGGTGGTGCCCCGATACATGAACGTGTCGCACTTGTGGTGGTAGGTGCGCACGAACGGCCCGGCGTTGAAGACCTTGCTCCACTTCTGGATGGCCTCGTCGAGGTCGTTGACGAGGTACGCCTGCTGGAAGATCGGGAACTGCGTCAGCATGGTCATGGTCGGTGGTGCCCCCCTGTGGATTCCCCGGCCATGAACTTAGGCGGTGGTGCGGGACGTGCAAACCCGCAGGCGTAGCCTCGGCGGTCATGGGGACGAGCGGCGAGGGCGAACGGGACCTTGGGGCCATCCTGGCGGGCCTCGTGGTGCGGCGCCGTCCGGGCGTGTTCGTGTACGCCGTGGTGCCGTCGGGGTCGGCGTTGCCGGTCGGCACCGAGGCGACGGTCCGTGAGGACGAGGGCTTGACGGTGGTGCTCGAACGCCGGGCCGCCGAGCGGGCCGAGCTGACGTGGACGTTCCCGTGCGCGTGGTTGACGGTGGAGGTGCACACCGCGCTGGCCGGCGTGGGGCTCACCGCGGTGCTGGCCCGGGCCCTGGCCGACGAGGGCATCCCGTGCAACGTGCTG
>JANPGL010000724.1:0-2296 GCA_031423915.1 Actinomycetes bacterium
CTTGCGACCCGAGATCAATCCCTGACCACCGGCGCGCTTGTTGATCACTGCGGTGCGAACAGCAGCTGCGAGATCGCCATCGCCCTTGCTCTCGCCGCCACTGTTGATCAGACCGATGCGACCCATGTAGCAGTTGACGACCTGCCAGCGAGCGAGGTCGATCGGGTGGTCGGTGGTGAGCGTCTCGTAGACGATCTTGCTCGTCTTGCCGTAGCCGCTGCCCATGGCGTTGTACCCGCCGTTGTTCTCGGGCAGCTTCTGCTTGATGATGTCGGCCTCGATCGTGACACCGATGTGGTTGGCCTGGCCGGTGAGGTCGGCGGACAGGTGGTAGTCCTTGTCCTTCTTGAACTCGTTGTTGCGCAGGTAGCACCACAGCACCGTGAACATGCCGAGCTCGTGCGCCTCGTGGAACGCGGCCGCCACTTCCTGGATCTGACGGGTGGCGTTGTCGGAGCCGAAGTAGATGGTGGCGCCGACGCCGGCGGCGCCGAGGTTCCACGCTTCCCGCACGGAGCCGAACATGATCTGGTCGAACTTGTTCGGATAGGTCATCAGCTCGTTGTGGTTGATCTTCACGATGAACGGGATGCGGTGCGCGTAGCTGCGGCTCACCGAGCCGAGGACGCCGAACGTGGTGGCCACCGCGTTGCAGCCGCCCTCGATGGCGAGCTTGATGATGTTGTCCGGATCGAAGTAGGCCGGGTTCGGCGCGAAGCTGGCGGCTGCCGAGTGCTCGATGCCCTGGTCGACCGGAAGGATCGACACGTAGCCGGATCCGGCGAGGCGGCCCGAGTTGTAGAGGCTGCCGAGGCTGCGCAGAACCTGCGGCGAGCGGTCGCTACGGGTGAACGTGCGGTCGAGGAAGTCGGGGCCGGGCCGGGTCAGCTCGTCGGCGGTGACACCCTTGCAGGTGTGGCCGAGCAGGCTCTCCGCCTGGTCGCCGAGCAGTGCGTTCAGGTCCACGGGTGCTCCTGTGGGGCGGTTCGGGGGAGACGACACGGCATGACGCCGGCGTTCCCGCTGGTCCGGTTCATCGTAGTGGCCGACCTGGGCCGGCGTCGTCGACGCCGGCCCGTCCGTCAACGACCGACGGTCCGCAGGCGGTCGAGCACATCGGAGAACGCGGGATCCTCGCCGGCGATGCGTTCGAACAGCCGGCGGGCGCGCGACGGGTCACCGGCCCGGTCGTAGAGATCGGCCAGTGCGTACCACTGCCGCAGGTGGTGGAACCTCACCTTCCCCTTCGCCGGCGGTGCGTTCTCGAGCAGGGCCACGGCCTCGCCGAGGCGTCCCCGGTCGGCGAGCGTGCCGGCCGCCACGATGCGTCCCTCGGCCATCAGCTCCGCCGAGGGCGACGCCTCCTTCAGCTCGGCCCACAGCCCATCGGCCCGGTCGTAGCGCTTGATGGCCCGGTAGCAGTCCGCGAGCACGGGGTTCTGCTCGGTCGAGGCCGTCAGGCTGCGGAACGCCTCGAGCTCGGCGATCGCTTCCTTCCATCGGTCCATCCGGTAGAGCACCAGGCCGTGAAGCTCCCGCACGCTGGCCGCGTTGGGGGCCTCGTGGGCGATCGTCGACACGATCCGCTTGGCGTCGGTGTACCGATCCCGGTCGAACGCCTTGCGGGCCGAGTCGAGCCGCTCGGCGAGCCGCTCGGCGCGGCGCGATCCGGCCGAGTCGACGAGCTCGCTGACGACCTCCTCGGCCAGCTTCGGGGTCCGCTTGCGGCGGACCTTCTCGACCGGCGCATCCTCGTCACGGGCGCGACCCACCGCCGCACCGGCAGCGGCCCGCACGGGCCCTTCGTCGATCCAGACCTCCGGCGCCTTCGCTTCGGGCGGCGCATCGAGCGGGCGCAATCCCCGCGTGCCGCGGGGTCGCTCCTCGGGTGTCTCTCCGGGCCGGGGACGACGGGGCGGCGGGCTTCCACGACCATCACGGTCTCGATCCCACCCGGCCTTGCCCGACCGGTCCCGTGCCGCGAAACGACCGTCGTCGCTGCGGGGACGACGTTCGGGCGCCCCCGGTCCACGCTTCAGCGGGCGCTCGGGGGTCGGACGCGTCGAGCGCCCGTCCGCCAGCTCCCGCGAGTCGTCCGTCTCGTGGCGGCGCGCCGGCCGTTCCGCGGGTCCGGAGCGGTACCCACCGGGCGCCGGGCGGCCGCGCGGGGGCCGATCATCCGAGCGGTACGTGCCAGGCCCGGCCGGCCGAGCCGGCCGATCCGACCGGTACCCGCCCTCTCCGGGGGCGCGACGCGGTGGCCGATCATCCGCAGGCCGTCCCGGCCGATCCGACC
>JANPGL010000725.1:0-2665 GCA_031423915.1 Actinomycetes bacterium
GACAGTTCATATCCAGGGCAGCCGGAGCGCCAAGCGGTGAATCGGGTCAGACCGAACCCGAGAACTCATCCGACACACTCACCAACCACCGCATCGCAGTGGTGGATGAGCAGCCATCTGCATCATCCCTGCCGGTGATCCCGGGTGCGCTGGAAGGGCCGGAGTGCAGTGCCGCTTCACCGATTCGGGGCGGTGTTGAGAGCGGCGATATCGGGCGCCGTGCGGCCGGACGGTACGCCGGTGACCGATGTTCGCCCCCTGGTTGTGTCCCCGGTGACTGGTGGGTCCGGGCCGGCGTCTACCGACACCTTGCGGAGCGTGTTCGACACCCACCGTCGCACGACGTCGAGCGCGTAGGTGGCCCAGCGCACGATGTCAAACGGATCCTGACACAACGTGGCCTTCGCGCAGTTGGGGAGGGCGCACCCGCCGATCCACTCGGCCGCGTCGGCACGGAGAGCCATGATGCGCCTGTACCTCTCCGGGGTTGGTGACAACTTACGATTCGTTGTACGAGACGTTTGGTCGGTCCCAGTTTTGGGTATCTGCGCCCGAGAGGCGTCGGCATCCGCCCGACAACTAGCTCGCCAGAAGGTTGAGGTGGCCGGACCATGCCCGAGTCAAGTCTTTACGAACGGCTCGGCGGAGCCTTTGCCATCGCAGCCGTAATCGACACTTTCAGCGACGCGCTCGTGAAGAATCCGATCGTCGGTCAACAATCGGAGAACCCTGCGCTCCGCGAGTGGCACACCAACAATTTGGGCAGACTGCCGGGCCTTAAGTTCATGCGCACCCTCTGGGTATGCAACGTTGCCGGCGGAGAATTTCAGTACGTCGCCACGAAGCCGGGCAGCACAACTATCGGTTTGGAGGAGGCTCATCGCCAGCTGCATATTTCGTCTGAGGAGTTCGACGAAGTCGCCGCTGAGCTCGGACGCACCCTCGACAGCGTGAAGGTGCCCGCGCGGGAGAAGGAAGAAGTGTTGGCGGCGTTCGCCGCACACAAGTCGGAGGTCACAGCCGGATCGCTTGCCACCTCGGGCCAATAGTGTGCGCATTCGGCGATGCCGGTCGCGAGCGGGTGTGACCTTTCGCCCAATTCGGGGGGCGTACGGATCGTGTCGTGTGGCCGCAGGTGGCAGGTCAAAGTGCGGGATACGGTGGGGCCGGGAACGCGAGTGTGGTGCGTCCGGTCGTGCCGGTGTTGGAAAGTCGAGTTTCCTCGTCTCCGCGGAAGTAGGCCAGCGACCGCACGTCGAAAGCCGACGTGTCACCGTCCACGGTCAGGGTGCCGGTGCCTTCGACGATGTAGATCATGAGATCCGAGGCTGAGTGGGTATTGGACGGGAGAGTCTGGCCCGGGCTCAGCCGGATGACGCGCACTTTCGGCCGGCTGCCATCGAGCAGTGGCCGGCGACGGATCGCTCACGAACGATCCGCCGACCGGCGATGGACACGGAGGAATGGTGAGAAAGTTCTCGATACGCCCGACGCTCAGTCTGAAGGACCGCACGTTCAAGGGTTTGCGAGGGTGGTCAGGCAAACCGTTGCACCCGCCGCTGACCGACTTCCCAATCGCCGCATACATCCTCGCCGCCGGCTTCGATGTCATTTCGGCGATCGGTGGCAAGGACCATGCGTGGGCGCGCGAGATGTGGCACGCGGGCACGTTTACGTTCATCGCCGGAGCGGCGGTGTCGATGGGGACTGCCCCCGGTTTGGTTGACTCGCGGGGTTGAGGGTGTTCAGGCTGCGTGAGCGGCCATGGCGAGTGTCTCATACTCGATTGGGGTGAGGCGTCCGAGGCCGCGTTGGCGGCGCCGGCGGTGGTAGGTGCGTTCGATCCACACGACGATGGCCACGCGGAGTTCTTCGCGGTTGGGCCAGCGGCGCCGGTCGAGGACGTTATTCTGCAGCAGCGAGAAGAACGATTCCATCGCCGCGTTGTCGCCACAGGCCCCGACCCGGCCCATCGACCCGACGAGCCCGTTCGCTTTCAACGTTCGTAAGAAGGCGTTGGCGCGGAACTGGCTGCCCCTGTCCGAATGGACGATCGTGCCGACCGGATCGCGCAGGGCAACCGCGTTGCGTAGGGCGCTGACGGCGAGCTCCGCGGTCATGCGGGAGTCAATGGAGTAGCCGACGATGCGTGCCGACCACAGGTCCTTGATGGCGCACAGGTAGAGCTTGCCCTCACCGGTGGCGTGCTCGGTGATGTCGGTCACCCACCGCACGTTCGCGGCCGGCGCGGTGAAGTCGCGCACGAGGAGGTCGTCGTGGACCGGTGGCCCCGAGCGGCGTGTGAGGCCCCGCTTCTTGGCGAACACCGACCACAACCGCTGCTCGCTGCACAGCCGCTGGACACGGTTCTCGCCCGCGACGTGCCCGGCCCGGGCGAGTTCGTCGGCGATGAACCGGTAACCGAACGCGGGGTCGTCGTGATGGATGTCGATCGCCGCGTTCGTCAGATGCGCGTCGTTCCAGTCGCGGTCGGAGAACGGGCGTCGCTGCCACTGGTAGAAGGCCTGCTTGGAGAAGCCGAGTACCCGGCAGGTCAGCGTGACGGGGATCCCGTCGACGGCCAAGTCCTGGACCAGCGGGTACATCATTTTGGGAGAGCGTCCCGAGCGAAGAACGCCGCGGCCCGGCGCAGGATCTCGTTCTC
>JANPGL010000726.1:0-2109 GCA_031423915.1 Actinomycetes bacterium
GAGCGCTTCGCGTTCCGCCGCCGTCAACCCCAGGTCATCGTAGGATCTGGGGGACGAGCTTCCGTCCGCGTCACGGCGCAATGCGGTGACGACGAGGCCACGCGCCACCGACACGGGACTGGCGGTGGCCTCGCTACCGGGGCTGCCACACGCACCGAGGATCGCGTCGACGAGATCGTCCACCTCGACGGTCTGCACCGTTACCATGCCGCCCGGCAGCAGGTCGGTTGGCGCCACGACCGCCGCCGCGTCGGGACGAGCCGCGAACGAGACCCGACCGGGAGAGTCGGGCGCGGTGGTGACGACCTGGACGAGCAGATCGTGGTCGACGATGACCGACAGGGCGTCGTCGGTGAGGCTGACCGTCGGCCCGTTGGGCGTCTGTTCGGCGTGAGCGGCGCCCGCCGCGATGAGTGAACGTGTCGCCGTGTCGAGCACCGTCGCGAACGTCCGGCCGCCGAGCTGGAGCAGCGGACGGAAATCCACACCCGGCACCGTGCGAGCGCCCGAGAGGCGGCCCGCGGCCGCCATCATCTCGATGGTGAACGTCCGTGGCGGACCCGCCGTGACCGGGCCGGCCGGGTCTTCAGACCAGGCCAGCCTCGGCGCCCGCCAGGCGGCGTCGGTGGGAACCGGACGACGCGGCGGCTCCGGTCGCACGGGATCCCCCGGCTGTACGGGCGCCGATCTCCGGATGGCGACTGCCGCCACCACGAGATCCTCGAGCTCACCGATGGCCGACGCCGGCTCAGACGGGCACCAGCCCGTGGCCACGTAGCCCCAACCGCCGTCGACCGAGCAGACTGACCGCACGAGCACGGACGGGGCGGTGATGGCGCGCACGAGACCGCAGATCATCGCCGCGCCGGCCTCGTCGTCGACGAGGTCGAGCGTAAGTCCGGGCCAGACGGCCGTGAGGCGTTCCTGCTCGGCCCGGACGAGCTCGGCGACGTCACCGCCGAACGGCAACGCGAAGACGCTGAGCGCAAGCTGACCGTCGGGCCGGACCATCATCACGGTCTCGATCGGTGTGCAGTCGCGCGGCAGAGGCACGACGAGCTCGGACCGATGGGTCGGCGGGACCGTCCGCAGATCGCTCATCGCACACCCCGCGCTCTGGCCTCGCGCCCTTCGCCGCTGCGGCACAGGGGTCGCCGGTCGATGCGTGTCGTCCTTCCGCCCCTCAGGCCACGCTCCTGTCCGTGGGTCATCGTAGGACGCCCTCGGCCCATGCCGCTCCGGTCGTGCCTCGCTCGGTCCCGCCAGATCGCCATCGTGTCCGCCCATCATCCAGCGAGTGCGTTGCAGACCTCTGAAGGATCGCCGAAGGCGCCTGCGTCACCTCGGGAACGGCTCGTAGCTGACCGTCCACCCCGGGCCGAGTTCGATCTGCAGGTCCGCGGCGAGCCGGGCGCCGTCGTCGACGAACGCGATCGCCTCCAGCGCGGATGCGAACTGCCAGTCCGGCGGGTACTCGCTGCGCGTGCGGAGCGCCTCGAGGCGTTGGGTCCACGCGTCGAACCGGAGCCGGAACGCTCCGCTGACCGGCAGCTCGTCGAGCTCGACCGGGCCGAAGCCACCTGGGGAGCTGTCCCACAACCCGGTGGTTCCCCAGTCGGCCCGGACGAGGACCGACGTCGTCGGCACGGTGGAGCGTCCGCGACGTCTGCGCCAGGCCACGGCACGACGGTACCGGACCGGGCCTGGGAGGCGCGGCGAACTACGATCAACGCATGCGGCGGAGCCACAGGGCGGGCCCTCGACCATGAACGAGGTCGGCGATGCACTGGTCGCCATCGTCCGGGACTTCGGTCGCCTGGTCGGCGACGATCCGGATCGGCTGCGCGGGCTGCTTGCGGATCTGATGGCGGGCCACGCCCGTGGCGCGCGGGCTCACATCGATGCGGTGGTCCTCGCCGCCTCGGCAGGCGTGCCGGTCGTACTTCGGAGCGGCGGGGATCTCTCGGTACCGCGGGCGGAGTTGATCCGGGACGGCCTGTCGCCCGAGAGCGCGGCCCAGGCGATCGCAGCGTGGGAGCTTGCCCTCGGCTCCTTGCAGACCGGACCGGCGCTCGAGCCGACCGTGCCGGCACCGTCTCGCCACGGGGG
>JANPGL010000727.1:0-5233 GCA_031423915.1 Actinomycetes bacterium
CGCTGCCCGAGGCGCAGCTCGACCGGTTCCTGCTCCGGGCCCGGCTCGGCTACCCGGACCGCGACGACGAGGTCGAGCTGCTCCGGCGGCGCATCGAGCGCCGCACGGACACGGTGCCGATCGGCCCGGTGACCGACCCCAACGGGTTCGTCACCATCCAGCAGGCCGCCGAACACGTGCACGTGCACCCGGCGCTCGTGGCCTACATGGTGGACCTCGTCAACGCCACCAGAGCGGAACCCGAGCTCGAGGTCGGCGCCAGCCCCCGCGGCAGCCTGGCGCTGTTGAAGCTGTCCCGGGCCTACGCCCTGCTCGCCGGGCGCGACTTCGTGACGCTCGACGACATCCGCGCCATCTTGCTGTCGGCGCTCAGCCACCGCGTGGTGCTCACCAGCGAGGCGTGGGCCCGTCGGCTCCAGCCCGACGAGGTCGTCCAGCGCGCGCTGGACACCGTGCCCACGCCCAGCTGGCACTGACGGACCCTGCGCCATGGCCCTCGTCGAGCCCCGACGCGACCAACGCCTCGGCGCGTACGTGGCGCTGGCGTTGGTCTGCCTGAGCGGTGCGCTCGTGACCGGTCGGCCCGAGCTCGCCGCCATGGCCGCACCGGCGCTGGTGGCGCTGGCGGTCGGGCTGCGCGTCCGCGGCTCCCTGCGCATCCGGGGTGACGTGTTCATCGACGGCGGTCAGGTGATCGAGGGCGACGAGGTGGCCGGGACGGTGGTCGTCACGTGCCCGGCGCCGCTCGACCTCGAGGTCTGGCTCGACGCTGGCAACGGGGTCGTGCCGGTCGACCCGACACCTCGTCTGGCGTGGCACTTCCGGGCGCCGGTCGGCGAGGTGCAGTTACCGTTCCGCGTGCAGGCATCGAACTGGGGGCACCTCAGCCTCGGGCAGCTGCGCATCCGGGCCACCGTCCCGCACGGCCTGCTCCACTGGGAATCGTCGATCGCCCAGGGACCCCGGCTCAACGTGCTCCCCGAGCCGTCGCGATTGAAGACGATGCTCGACCCCGCAGCCGTCCACGCCGCCGCCGGCATGCACGTGTCGCGCTACGTCGGGCACGGCCAGGAGTTCACCGAGATCCGCTCCTACGAGCCGGGCGACCGGCTGCGCGATCTCAACTGGCGGGCGACGGCGCGCCATCGCCAACCGCTCGTCAACCGACACCACCCCGAGCGCTCGGGTGAGGTCGTCATCCTCATCGACACCTTCCTCGACGATCGGGGCGGTTCCAGCGTCCTCGGCCAACAGGCGCTGGCCCGCTGCGCGCGCGCCGCCTGGGCGATGGCCCAGGTCCATCTGAACGCCCAGGATCGCGTGGCTTCCTCGCCTTCGGCCGGGTCGGCGGCTGGCTCCCGCCCGCCGGCGGCGACCGGGCCCGCTACGCGCTCCTCGAAACACTGCTCACCGTCGGCGGCACGATCGCCAAAGGCGAGCTCAGCTGGGGTCGCACACCCGAACGGGTGGTGCCGCCTGCGGCCCTCGTCGTGGGCTTCTCGCCACTGTGGGACAAACGGCTGGTCCCCACCCTGCACGCGCTGCGGTCCCGCGGGCGCGCCGTCGGCTGCGTGGTCGTGGACACGGACGACCTCCTGGCGGCCGACGAGGACGAGCAGGCGATGCTGGCCCGCCGGTTGTGGCGGGCCGAGATCGAGCAGCGCCGGCGCGAACTGGTGGCCGGTGGCGTTCCTGCGGTCGCCTGGACGCAGGGCGCCTCGATCGCCAGCGTCGTCGCCGCCATGGCCCGTCAGCGCAACAGCCCGACCGGGGGTACCCGATGAGCACACCCGCGCCGACGCGGGCCGCGCTCGTGCTGGCGCGACGCCGGCCCCTCCAGGCGGCGGCGTACGCGTCGCTGGTGCTGGCCGGCGCCATCGGCACCGCGCGATGTGACGCCGATGCGCGCATCCCGGCCGCCGCGGCGCTGCTGGCGGCGCTGGGCCTGCTGTTCCCCGTGCTGCGGGAGAATCGGGCGCTGCTGCCCGGTGCGCTCGTGGCCGGTGCCATCCCGGCGCTGCTGTCGCTGCGCGCCCACCCGTTCCCGGCCTACGACGTCGCTGGTGTCGGGCTCCTCCTCGTGCTCACGGGCGAGTGCGCCTCGCGTTCCTGGTACGTGCACAGCCATGCGCCCCGCCAGCGCGACGGTCGGTGGCCGGTCACCGTCGCCGTGCTCCTGGCCGTGGGCGCGATGGCCGCTGCGCTGGTGATGCTGGCCGCCCGCACGGCGCTCGACGGCGCCGTCGTCCTGACGTTTGTCGGTGCCGGTGCGGTGGTCGTGGCGGGCCTGCTGGCGGCGCGAAACGCCGAGGGTTGATGTCGACGGACGGCCGGTTACGGCTCGCGGCGGGCCGGCGTGGTCCGATCGGCACGAACCGGATCCGTCCTCGGTAGGCTCGAACTCCGTTGGATGCGATCACCGACAGCACCATCGGTCGGTATCGGCGGCTCTTCGTCGCGGGTACGGGCTCCTTCGCCACGGTCTACGCCGCGTTCGACGACGCACTGGGCCTGCCGGTCGCGCTGAAGCTCCTCGATGCTCGCCACAGCGCCGATGGCGACGTCCGTGCCCGGTTCGTCAACGAGGCCCGGCTGTTGCGTGACGGCAGCTGCCCGCACCTCGTGCGCGTCCACGATCTACGCGAGACCGACGACGGCCGGCCCTACATGGTCCTCGACTACGCCGATCGGGGCACCCTGGCGGAGCGCATCGCGCACCTTCGAGGAAGCGGATGGCAGCTGAGCGGGCACGAGCTCGTCGGCTTCGCCCGTCAAGTGGGCGACGGCGTCGCCGCCGTTCACCGTCGGCTCGGCGTGGTGCACCGCGATCTCAAGCCGTCGAACCTGTTGCTCACCACCCGATCGACGTCGGAACCGCAGGCCGACTCGGTGCGAGGCACCCCGACCGACGGGTTGATCGCCGGCGACGAGACGCTTCTGGTGGCCGACTTCGGTCTGGCCCGTGATCTCGACAGGTCGTCGCTCACCGTGAGCGCCGGCACGCTCGGCTACATGGCGCCCGAACAGCTCCAACCGGGCAGAGCCGTGTCGGCCAGCACCGACCTCTACGCGTTGACGGCCATCGTCCACGACCTCGTCGTCGGTCGCAGCCCGGGCGCGCTGGGCCTCGCCGACCAGACCTCGGCGCCGGCATGGATCCGAGCGTTCCTGGCCAAGGGCCTTGCACTCGATCCGGCCCGCCGACACGCTTCCGCGCAGGAGTGGGTGGACGATCTCACCGGCGCTGTCGGGGGACGTCAACCGGCTCGCCTCAGCCGGCGATCGGTCGTCGTCGGCGCGGTCTCGGCCGCGGCAGCCGCCGGTATCGGTGGCGCCGTCGCGCGGTCTCGACGGGGAGGGGCGAGGGCAGCCGCGACGGGGACCACCGCGCCGCCCACGACGACCGTGCCGCCGGCGACGACGGCGCCCTCACCCGCGCCACCCTCCTCGGCCGTTCCGCCGGTCACCTCCGTCGCCTCGGCGGCGGGCCCGGCCGCCACCGGTGTGACGCTCGTCGGTCCGAGGAGCGTCGCCGTCGATGCGACCGGGCGCGTCGTCGTCGCCGACGGACCCCAGGTGGTCATCGTCAACCCCGACGGCTCGATGGCCCGCATCGCCGGGACCGGGGTGAAGGGCACCGGCGCGGTCGGCGTCGCCACATCGACCGCACTGTCCGACGTGACCGCTGCCGTGCCCTCGGCGACGTCGGGCGAGTGGGTGTTCGCCGACGCCGGTGGCGGTGTCGTCTACCGCGTCGGAGTCGACGGCCTGCTCACGGTCGTGAATCGCACCTTCAACCAACCGAGCGACGTGGTGATCGACCGCAAGGCCGGCGTCTTCGTGGCCGACAGTGCCGACGATGCGGTCTATCGAGTCGACGCAAGCGGGTCGGTGGCCGAGGTGTTCACGTCGCGGCAACCCGTTCGTCTCGCCCTCGACGTCGACGGACGGCTCATCGTGAGCGAGGCGGTCACGAGGCAGATCCACCTGCTCGATGGCGACATCGACGAGATCATCGACCTCGGGGCGACGGCCATCGGCACGCTCGCCGGCGTGGCACCGTTCGGCAACGGCTACCTCGTCGCCGATTCGACCGGCCACCGGATCTGGCGCGTCGACGCCACCGATCGGGCGACCCCGTTCGCCGGCGCCGGCACGGCCGGCTACGCCGGCGACGGGGGCCCGGCCACGGATGCGCTGCTCGACGAGCCGCTCGGCGTCGCCGTCGACTCCGGGGGCCGGGTCTACGTGGCCGAGCGCGGCAATCGTGCCGTCAGGGTCATCCGCCCCGACGGCACGATCACCACGCTGGTTCGCGGCTGACGCCACCGCACGCCGTCGGCGTCGGTTGGCGAAACCCGCCGCATCACCGCAGGAATACCACGCAGTTGCCGCCGCTGATGCCGAGGTTCACGGCATCCCGCCGCTCCTGCGCCGTCCCGTGGTGGTCGGGGTCGCTGACGTCGTCGTCGCCGACGGAGTAGGCCGCAGCCCGGGCCTGATCCAAGGCACTCGGGGCGATCGAACCTCGGCGTACCGCGTCGGCCAGGTAGGCGCCCGCCAGGCAATCGGCGTGCAGTTCCACGGGCTTCGCGGTCGCCGCGTCGTCGGTGACCACGCCGGTCTCGAGCTGCAGGTTGTGCCCGTACTCGTGAGCCAGAAGGTAGGCCACACCACCGGCCCCGAAGTCGTGCTGCACCTCGGCAAGCAGGTCGGCACCGACGACGACCGTGTCGTCGAGATCGCAGTAGAACGCGTCGTCGGCGGCGGCGTAGGACGTGGTCCCGTCGGCGCACGCGGTGGCGACGCGCTTGCCGGTCGGCACCAGCACGATCCTGGTCGCCGTGCCCGGCACGGCCGGGTTCCAGGCGCCGCGGATGTCGGCGACGAGACCGTCCAGGTCGGTGCTCGTCGCCGGCTCGGTGATCCCGTCACCCGCATCGGTCGGGTCGACGGGAGGGCACTCCGAGCCGTCGGCGTCGAGCGGAGCGTCGTCCGCCGCCGAGTCGCACCCGGTGTACCCGTCGTCGGTGTAGCCGTCGTCGGTGTAGCCGTCGTCGGTGTAGCCGTCGTCGGTGTAGCCGTCGTCGGTGTACCCGTCGTCGGTGTACCCGTCGTCCGCGTACCCGTCGTCCGCGTACCCGTCGTCCGCGTACCCGTCGTCCGCGTACCCGTCGTCCGCGTACCCGTCGTCCGCGTACCCGTCGTCCGCGTACCCGTCGTCCGCGTACCC
>JANPGL010000728.1:0-15138 GCA_031423915.1 Actinomycetes bacterium
CGGCCCCCCCCCCAACTTTCTCCCGCACAGGGCGTAGGCGGGGGGGGCCCCCACGACAGGACCGACCGGCGCGGCCGGAGCGGCCTCGGCGAGCGCGGCGGCCACGACCACCACGAGGGCCAGGGCGAGCAGCGCCACGCCGACGCCGCCCGCCTCGAACCCGACGATGGCCGCCAGCAGGGTCGGCGCGGGCCCCACGGTCAGCACGCGCGCGTTCAGCCGGCGTTGGACGACGACCGTCTCGACCACCTGTACCGCCCCCAGCAGGAGCAGCATCAGCGACCCTTGCCCGTGGAGCCCGGCGGCGAGCAGCACGATGGGGAAACCGGCCACGAGGATGCCGACGCCCGGCACCAGGCTCCCGAGCCCGACGACGACCCCGAGCACGACCCCGCCCGGCACGTCGAAACCCCGGCACAGGACGTACGCCACCAGTCCGGCGCCGAACGCCACGCCGAGCCGGGCCCACGCGTAGCGCCAGGCCCGGGCGTAGGCGGCCGACGCGATGCGCTCGAGCTCGGCCCGATGCTCGTCGCGGCGCAGCAGCCGGGGCAGCGCGGCGATCATCCGCGGGCCGTAGAGCAGCAGGAAGATCGTCAGGACGCCGCCGGCCACCAGGCTCACGCCGCGGCCGGCGTTCGTGGTCACGGCGGCGGCACCCGAGCCACCCGTCAGCCGGCCCGGAAGCGCATCGAGCACGTCGGTGACGCGCGCCGCCAGCCCGAACTTGCGCGCCGCGCCGCCGAACCGATCGGAGGCCTCCAGGCTGGAGGCCGCCTCGGGCAGGACCCGCCGCAAGCGGTCGGTCTCGCCGCGGATCTCGCCGACGATGGAGGCGGCGAGCGTGCCCACGACCCCGACGAGCAGCATCAGGGTGACGACCAGCGCCGCCGGCCG
This sequence comes from Actinomycetes bacterium, assembly GCA_031423915.1. Classification (GTDB taxonomy): domain Bacteria; phylum Actinomycetota; class Acidimicrobiia; order Acidimicrobiales; family Ilumatobacteraceae; genus JANMAT01. The sequence continues at coordinate 898 of JANPGL010000728.1, forward strand.
GGGAAGGCGGCGCGACAGCGCGGCCACGATGGGCTGGAGCAGGCCGGCCACGACGGTGGCCCCGGCCGCCAGGACCAGCACGTCGGCCGACTCCAGCAGCACGAAACGGCTGGCGAGCGCCAGCACCATGGCGCCGAACAGCGCCACGAGCGATCGCCGCGTGAGTCTCAGGCGGCGCAGCGCCGGCGCAGGGGGCGGCGCATCCCCGACGGCGTCGGACACGCGACCTACCGTACTGGGGTGAGCGGTCCGGCCGAGGGAACCCCCGAATCGGTCGCCTCGCGCACCGAGACGTTCGAGGTCCACCCCGGCACGATCGTCGGGATCGTCGTCACCGCGTTCACGTTGAGCATCGTGATCGGCCTGGCCCGCGCCGCCGCCCACACGCTGACGTGGATCGTGATCGGCAGCCTGTTGGCGATGGCCCTCGATCCCGTCGTCCGCTCGATCGAGCGGCGGCTGCAGATCCGCCGCTCCCTGGCGCTGGCCATGGTCATCGTGCTCGTCGTGGCCGCCTCCAACCTGCTGATCGTGGCGTTCGGACCGCGAGCCATCAACGAGGCACGTGACTTCGGGCGCGACATCCCCGGGGTCGTCCAGCGGCTCGGGGAGCTTCCCGTGGTCGGCGGTCGTCTGCGCCAGGCCGACGCCTCGGCCAAGGTGGCGCAGTGGCTGCAGGACCTGCCCTCCAAGCTGTCGAACGACCCGGAGCCGCTCGTGTCGCTCACCCGCGCGGTCCTCGGCGGGGCGCTCGCGGCTTTCATGACCGTGCTGGTGACGGTGGTCCTTCTCCTCGACGGCCGGCGGCTGGCCGCCACCGCCCGCCGGCTCGTGCCCGACGCCCGGCGCCCCCGGTTCGACCGCACGCTCGACGTCGTGTACCGAACCGTGGGTCGCTACTTCGCCGGCTCGCTGCTGCTGGCCACGCTGACCGGCACGTCGCTGTTCGTCGGAGGCCTGATCATCGGGGTGCCCCTGACCCCGATGATCGCCGTGTGGGCGGCGGTCACGAACCTGATCCCTCAGATCGGCGGGTTCCTCGGCGGCTCGATGTTCGTGCTGCTCGGCCTCACGCAGTCGCCGGGCACGGCGCTGGCCTGTCTCGTGTACTTCCTGGTGTGGCAGCAGATCGAGAACCACGTCCTGCACCCCACGATCGTGGGGGACGCCGTGAACCTGTCGCCGCCGGCCACCCTGCTCGCCGCCCTTATCGGGGGCGCGGCTGCCGGGGTCCCGGGCGCGCTCGTGGCGGTCCCCCTGCTCGGCGCGGCCAAGTCGATCCTGCTGGAGCTGCGGCCCGACCTTGCCGGCCCGCCGCGCCGGCGGCGAACACCCGTGTGGCGTCGTGTGCGGAACCGCATCGATCGGTCCGGACCGACGGGCAGCCGATAGCCTGACCAGGTGCGTCGTCAACCTTTCCTCGAAGCGGTGGCCGAGCGTGTGGTCGTGTACGACGGCGCGGTCGGGACCAACCTCCAGCTGCGTGACCTGCACGCCGACGACTTCGGCGGCCCCTCCTTCGAGGGGTGCAACGAGATGCTCGTGCTCACGCGGCCCGACGTCATCGCCGATCTCCACGACTCGTTCTTCGCCGTCGGTGTCGACGTCGTCGAGACCGACACGTTCGGAGCGTTCGACGTGGTGCTCAACGAGTACCAGATCCCGGAGAAGTCTCACGAGATCAACGTGGCCGCCGCCCGCATCGCGCGCGAGGTGGCCTCGGGCTACGAGGCCGACGGGCGCACGCGCTACGTGGCCGGGTCCATCGGGCCTGGCACCAAGCTTCCGTCGCTCGGCCACATCGCCTATGCCACGCTGCGCGACGGCTACCAGGAGCAGGCCGCCGGTCTGCTCGAAGGCGGCGTCGACCTGCTCGTCGTCGAGACGTGCATGGACCTGCTGCAGGCGAAGGCCGCTGTGGTCGGGTCGCGTCGGGCCATGGCGGCGTCCGGTCGCCCGGTGCCGATCCAGCTCCAGGTCACGATGGAGACCACGGGCCGCATGCTCGTCGGCTCCGAGATCGGCGCCGCACTCGTGTCGCTCGGAGCGCTGCGGCCCGACGTGTTCGGCATCAACTGCGCCACCGGCCCCGCCGAGATGCAGGAGCACCTGCGCTACCTGTCGCAGCACTGCCCGATGCCGATCAGCGTGCTGCCCAACGCCGGTCTGCCGTCCATCGTCGACGGGCAGACGCACTACGACCTGACCCCGGCGCAGCTGGCCGAGTTCCACCGTCACCACGTCGTCGACCTCGGCGTGCCGATCGTCGGCGGTTGCTGCGGCACGACCCCCGAGCACCTGCGCATGGTGGTCGACGCGGTGCGCGACCTGACCCCGGCCCGCCGCACGATCGAGGTCGAGCCGAGCCTCTCGTCGATCTACTCCCCCGTGACGATCGCCCAGGACAACAGCTTCCTGATCATCGGCGAGCGCACGAACGCCAACGGCTCGAAAGCGTTCCGCGACGCCATGCTGGCCGAGGACTGGGACGGCTGCGCCCGCATCGCCACCGAGCAGGTGCGCGAAGGCGCCCACGTCCTCGACGTGTGCGTCGACTACGTGGCCCGCGACGGTGTCGGCGACATGGCCGAGATCGCCGCCCGCTTCGCCACGCAGGCCACGGCCCCGCTGGTGATCGACTCGACCGAGCCGCCCGTCATGCAGGCCGCGCTCGAACACATCGGCGGGCGCGCCGTGCTGAACTCGGCCAACCTCGAGGACGGCGAGCTGCCCGGATCGCGCCTCGACCGGGTGTTCTCGCTCGCCGCCGAACACGGCGCCGCCGTCATCTGCCTCCTCATCGACGAGCGCGGCCAGGCCCGCGACGTCGAGTGGAAGATGGAGGTGGCCCACCGCATCCACCGCCTCGCCGTCGACCGCTACGGGCTGAGCGCCAGCGACCTCGTGTTCGACACGCTCACGTTCCCGCTGTCCACGGGCGACGACGACCTGCGCCGCGACGCCATGCACACGATCGAGGCGATCCGCCGCATCAAGAGCGAGATCCCCGGAGCGTTCACCACGCTCGGCGTGTCGAACGTGTCGTTCGGCCTGAACCCGGCGGCGCGCCACGTGCTCAACAGCGTGTTCCTGCACGAGTGCACGTCGGCGGGGCTCGACTCGGCCATCATTCACGCCGGCAAGATCGTGCCGCTCAACAAGATCCCGCACGAGCAGCTCGACGTGTGCCTCGACCTCATCTACGACCGGCGCACGCCCGACTACGACCCGCTGCAGAAGCTGCTCGAGGTCTTCGCCGACGTGAAGTCGATCAAGACGGTGAAGGAGGACCGCTCGCACTGGCCCGTCGGCGAGCGCCTCAAGCACCGCATCATCGACGGCGAGCGCGACGGCCTGGTCGACGATCTCGAGCTGGCGCTGGCCGACGGCATGAGCCGCTCGAGGTCATCAACACCGTGCTGCTCGACGGCATGAAGGTGGTCGGCGACCTGTTCGGCTCCGGTCAGATGCAGCTCCCGTTCGTGCTCCAGTCGGCCGAGACCATGAAGCAGGCCGTGGCTCACCTGGAGCCGAAGATGGAGCGTTCGGCGGCGTCGACGAAGGGCACGCTCGTGCTCGCCACGGTGAAGGGCGACGTCCACGACATCGGCAAGAACCTCGTCGACATCATCCTCACCAACAACGGGTACACGGTGCACAACATCGGCATCAAGGTGGCCATCGGCGACATGGTCGCCAAGGTGCGCGAGACCGGCGCCGACGCGCTCGGCATGAGCGGCCTGCTCGTGAAGTCGACGCTGATCATGCGCGAGAACCTCGAGGAGCTCAACGCGCAGGGCCTCGAAGAGGTGCCCGTGCTGCTGGGCGGCGCCGCGCTGACGCGCAGCTACGTCGAGCGTGACCTGCGTGAGGTGTACAAGGGCCGCGTCTTCTACGGCCGCGACGCCTTCGAGGGCCTCCACACCATGGACAAGCTCATGGACATGAAGCGCTCCGGAGAGTGGGACCCCGAGTTCGGTCGGGCGCCGACCGGGCGCATCATCCCCAAGCGCGAGCGCACGGTGGCGGCGGCCGGCACCCTGCCGCGCCGCTCGCCCGACGTGGCCGACGACAACCCCGTGTTCGAGCCGCCGTTCCTCGGCAGCCGCATCGTGAAGGGCGTGTCGCTCGACGACATCGCCGAGTACGTCAACGAGACCGCGCTGTTCCGCAACCAGTGGCAGTACCGGCCCGCCGCGGGGGCCGACGGTCGCACGGAGACCGACGACGAGTTCAAGGCCCGCATCCGGCCGCAGTTCCGCCAGATGCTGGCCGAGGCCAAGGCGTCGGGCGTGCTCGTACCCCAGGTCGTCTACGGCTACTTCGCCGCCAACGGCGACGGCGACGACGTGGTCGTGTGGTCCGACGCCTCTCGCACGTCCGAGCTGGCCCGCTTCCACTACCCCCGCCAGACCGAGGCACCCCACCTGTGCATCGCCGACTTCTTCCGTCCGGTCGAGTCGGGTCAGGTCGACTACGCCGCGTTCCACATCGTCACGATGGGCGCCACGGTGTCGGAGGAGACGGCCAAGCTGTTCGCCGAGAACCGCTACCAGGACTACCTCTTCCTCCACGGCCTCGGCGTCGAGATGGCCGAGGCACTGGCCGAGTACTGGCACCGGCGCATCCGCGAGGAGTGGGGCTTCGCCGCCGAGGACGGCCCCTCGATCGCCGGCCTCTTCCGCCAGCAGTACCGGGGCGGGCGCTACTCGTGGGGGTACCCCGCCTGTCCCGATCTGGAGGACAACGCCACGGTGGCCCGCCTGCTCGAAGCCGGACGGCTCGGCATCGAGGTCGGCGAGGAGACGGGGTGGCAGTACCAGCCCGAGCAGACCACCTCGGCCATCTTGTGCCACCACCCCCAGTCGAAGTACTTCGTCGCCCGCTGAACCGGGGCACGGCGGGCTCCCGCGTCGCGTAGCGTGCGCCCGTGGGCCTTCTCGGTTGGATCGTCATCGGACTCGTCGCCGGCTCCATCGCGCAGCGCGTGGCGGGCGTCGAGAAGCGCGGCTGCCTCTTCACCCTCCTCGTGGGCGTGCTCGGAGCCATGGTGGGTGGCTACCTGTACAACGCGGTGAGCGGCCAGGAGCACACCATCGACTTCAGCTTCGGCTCGATGCTCGTGGCCATCGTCGGTGCGTTCGCCGTCAGCCTCGGTCTGCGTGTGCTGGGCGGCGGCCGACGCTGAACGCGGTCGGGTGAACACGATGCCCGCAGCGCACGCCGACCGCATACGCTGGACATCTCCGGGCACGCGGGGGCGTACGCGTGCTGGTTCGGCGGAGCAGAGCGGAGCCTGCCATGCATCGACGTCACCTTCATCCTTCTCGCTCGCGGCACGGTCGCCGATTGGTCGTGTTCGCCCTCGCAGCGACGGTCATCGCCACCGGGTGCTCCGGCGGGGGCACCAAGGCGGCGCGGCGTGTGCGCACGACGTCGACGAGCGCGCCCGAGGTGCTGGACAACCGGATCGTGGCGGGCTCCGACGCCTCCGACGCCGCCGCCACGCGCTTCACGCTCGGTGACGGCACGACCGTGCTGGTCCCCGTGGGGGCACTGGCCCAGGGTGCCGAGGCCCGCGTCACCACCGTGGCCGCCGAGGGCTTGTCGCAGGGCGCGATCGAAGGTGGCACGACGGCCTACGACGTGGCCGTCACCGCAGGCGCGATCAGCAAGCCGATCGCCGTGCAACTGGCCCTGGCCGACGCGCCCGACCGCACCGGCGCCGTCGCCGTCCGGTGGGACGAGGCCTCCAAGACCTGGCAGCCGGTCAACTCGACGGTCTCCCCCGGCACGCTCACCATCTACGCCGCCAAGCCGGGCCGCTACTCCTGGGTCCGCTGGAACTGGCAGGCGGCTACGGCCGTCGGCGTCGAGACCGTACGCGCCCTCGTGGGCCCCATCGACCCCGGCGAGGTCGACCTGGCGTGCGGCAGCGCCGGCGCGCTGGCCCTGCGCTTCCGGACGCGCTCGAGCGGATCCGACACCCTCCGCTGGTGCGCGGGAGTGACCGGCGGCGTCGACGGGTTCGCTGTGGCCAATGCGGCGGCGGCGCCGGTATCACTGCGCCAGCGCGGGGTGGGCACCGGGACGTTCACCCGCCGCGATGCGGTGACCGGCGCGCTGGCCGAGCTCGTGCGCCGGCACGCCCCGACGGAGAGTGGGGTGGGCTTCGATCTCCTGGCCCCGGGTGAACACGTCGGGTACACCCTCACGGCCGACGTCGAGGCCGCGGTCGCGGTGGCCGTCGACGGGATGTCGCAGGCCTACCTGTCGCTCGGCACCGCCGCCTCCTTCGTCGCCGGGCTGTACGCCGGCTCGGCGCCCGTGGGGGTGGCCGTCCTCCAACGCAACGACGCCGTGCGCGAGGCCCTGCTCGCCGCGCTCGACTCGCCGGGATGTGCCGACGCCGTCGTGGCCGCCGGTTCGACGTCCCGACCGGCGGTCGAGTGGGCCGGCACCGTGCAGCGCCTGGTGCTGTCGTGCGTGCCCGCCACCGTCGTGCGCCAGCTCGTCGACGCCAGCGCCAAGCAGTCGACCGTGAGGGGCGCCTTCTCCGCCGTCACCGCCGCCGTGCCAGCGGCATCGCTGCCGCTCGTGACGACCGCCATCGCGCAGGCGGTGACGCCGCTCGTCGACATCGAGGGCGCCGGAACGGTGACGCTCGTGCCCGTTCCGCCCGAACCGACCACGACCACCACACCCGGAAACGTGCCGGGAGCGACGACGCTGGCGCCCGGGGCCGGGCCGACGACGTCGACGACGCTCGTCATCCGTCCGACCACGGTGGCGACCGCGCCGCCGACAGGCGGGACGACCACGGTCGTGGCGACCGCCACGACGTCGACGACGGTCGCCGGACCTGTGGGACCGGCGCTCACCGCCGTGGGCAGCACGACGTGCAGCGACCGGGGTGGTGCGGCGGGCACCGTGTCGCTGCTGGGCGCCGGCTTCACGGCTCGCGCCGGCTACACGCTGACCTTCACGTCGCCGACCGGGGCCCGCCGCAACATCGGCGGCACCACCACGGCGGCCGGTGCGTTCTCGGCTGTGGTCGACTGTCGCAACCAGACCCTCGGCGACTGGTCGGTGACCGCACGGGACAACCCCACCGGCCGGGTCAGCGACGCCGTCAGGTTCACCGTCGCTCGGCTCTGAGACGGGCGCCCCCGGCGCGGTTCAGTTCAACAGGCCCGAGATGACGAACTCGACGCTGCGGTTCTGCTGGCGCCCTTCGACCGTCGCGTTGTCGCCCAGCGCTCCGTCCGTACCGAGGGGCACGGTGATCAGCCGGCCCGGGTCGATCCCCGTGGCGACGATGTAGTCGATCACGGCCTGGGACCGGTCGAGCGACAGGTAGAGGTTGGCGGTCGGGTCGCCCTGGCTGTCGGCACGGCCGATCACCCAGATCTTCACGCCCGGGTTCTGCTTCATGAGCGTGACGCCGAGGCCGAGCAGCGGCTTGAACTGGGGGGCCACGACGGCCGAGCCTGGGCCGAACTGGATGGTGTCGCGCACGTAGAGCGGCGCCGAGGGCGGCAGCGGGGCGGTGGGGTCGATGATGTACTTCACGTCGACGTTGCCCGGCCCGACCACGGCGGCCGCCTTGGTGGCGATCGTGTCGGCCACCGCCTGGCTCGGCACGCGGCCGAGGAGCTCCACGCGGCCGCCCTGGAAGACGGCCCAGCGCACGGGCGTGAAGAGGTTGGGCAGCTCCTCGGTGCCGGCGGACGACGCCGCCGCGGCCGGCGGCGCAACCGTCGTCGGCACCGCCGTGGTGGTGGCCGGTGCCGCGGCGGCGGTCGTGGCGGGAGGCGCTGCCGTCGTCGGCGCGGGCGCGGTGGTGGTCGGCGCCGCGGCCGTGGTAGCCGTCGAACTGGCGACCGTGGGAGCGGCCGTGGCGGCCAGCACCTCGGGCGTCGTCGTGGGCACCGAGGAGGCGTCGCCCGCATCGCTCCCGCTGCGAGAGCCGAAGGCGACGCCGACGCCCACGGCCGCCGCCGAGAGGAGGACGGCCGTGGCGATCAGCCTCTTGCGCCGCCGGGGCGGCGGCACGGCCACGACGAGCGGGGCGCGCGTGGCAGCCGGTCGATCGTCGATGTCGCGCAGATCGGGCACCGGCGGTGCGCCGGTGCGACGAGGCGAGATCACTCGGGTCTCGTCCGCCGCGAGTGCGGCGGCGAGCGACCCCGGGCCGGCGCCGACATGCGCCGGTCCCTCCGCGTCGGCGGCGGTCACGGGTTCCGAGACGTGCTCCTCGTCGGCCTCGTCGGCCTCGCCGGCCTCGTCGGCCGCGACGCCCTCGACGCCCTCGTCGACGTCGTCGGCGTCGACCTCGGTCGCGTCGTGGGCATCGACACCGCCCTGGCCATCGAGACCGCCGTCGCCGTCGACCGCGTCGAGGCGCCCGGCGTCGATCGTGTCGGGGTCGACGTCGACGACGTCGGCCGCCTCGGGGTCGACGTCTCCGACGTCTCCGGCCATCGACGCGGTCGTCGCGTCGCCGTGGTCGTCTGCACCGTCTTCACGCCTCGTGTCCGAACGCAACGCAAGGCCCTCCGCAACGCTCTGGGGCGACCACGACGGGTCCGCCCCCGTCGTGCCGCCGGTGTCCCGCCACCGCTGTCCTCACCGTATTCGGCGTCGGGAAAGGCCAGGCCAAGCCGGGGACAGTGCAACGCCAAGATCGGACGTCAGAACGAGCCGAGGACGTCCACCACGAACACCAGCGTCGCCTTCGCGGGGATGGTGGGCGGACGACCCGCGTCGCCGTACGCCAGATCGCTCGGGATCACGAGCAGGACGCGGCTCCCGGCCTTCACGCCGACCAGGCCCTGGTCCCAACCCTTGATGACCTGGCCCTGGCCGATGCCGAACTTGATCGGCTCGCCGCCGCGAGCCCATGAGGCGTCGAACACCTTGCCGCCGTCCCACAACGCGCCGAGGTACTGGACGACGATCGTCTGCCCGGCCTGCACCGGTGCGCCGTCTCCCTGCACGAGCGTCTTGACGACGAGCTGGGTCGGCGCCGCACCGCTGGGCATGGCGACTGCGAGCGTGGTGCCCTCACCCGTGACCTTCGGCAGCGACGGGTCGTCGAGCGGCACCGCGGTGCCCTTGGCCATCATCCCCTTGCCGAAGCTGGCGACCACGTCGACCACGAACAGGAGCGCCGTGTCCGGGGGGATGTCGGCCCCGGCGCCCTGGGCGCCGTAGCCGAGCGCCGACGGGATGCCGAGCAGGACGCGGCTACCGACGGTCTGGCCGACGAGACCCTGGTCCCAGCCCGGGATGACCTCGCCGCCGCCGACCGCGAACGAGAACGGCTCCTTGCGGTCGAAGGAGTTGTCGAACACCTTGCCGGTCCACGTCATGCCCAAGTAGTTGACGACGAGGGTGTCGCCGGAGGCCACCTTGGCGCCGGTACCGGGCGTGAGCACCTTGGCCGTGAGCGCCGTCGGGGGCTTGGCCGTGGGCGTGGCGATGGCGGGTTTGGCGCCGGCTTCGCCCGTGACCGCCGGGAGGATGGACGGGTCGCCGGTGGCGCCGGTCCCGGCCGCGGACTTCGTGGTGGCGGCGGCTCCGGCGGACGACGACGCGCCGCCGGTTGTCGACCCGCTGCTCCCGCAGGCGGCGAGTAGCACGAGCGCGGCGGCGAGCGCAACGGCGAGCGCGGCGGCGAGCGGACGACGGGGGGATTCGGACACGACGGGACCTCCGGGAAAACGGACCGTCGCACCCTATGCGGGACACGCCCGCCCCCGGCGGTCACGACCGAATCCGAGCCGGGTGGTTCGGGACGGGCCACTACGGTCGATCCATGCCGGTGATCGAAGTCGACGCACTCGCCAAGGTCTTCCAGGTCCCCGTGCGCCAGGCCGGTTTGAAGGCGTCGCTACGCAGCCTCGTGCACCGCGAGACGCGGTCCGTCGCCGCGGTCGCAGGGGTCACGTTCGCGGTCGACCAGGGTGAGGTCGTCGGGTTCCTCGGGCCGAACGGCGCGGGCAAGACGACGACGCTGAAGATGCTGTCCGGCCTGCTCCACCCGAGCGCCGGCACGGGCACGGTGCTCGGGCACACACCGGCGCGACGCGAGCGGGCGTTCCTCGGCCGCATAGCCCTGGTGATGGGCAACCGCAACCAGCTCCAGTGGGATCTGCCGGCGCTCGACTCGTTCGAGCTCAACCGGGCCGTCTACGGCATCGCCCGCGCCGACTTCGTGCGCCAGCGCGACGAGCTGATCGAACTGCTCGACCTCGGCGACCTGGTGACCAAGCCGGTGCGCAACCTCTCGCTCGGCGAGCGGATGAAGGCCGAGATCGCCGGGTCGTTGCTCCACCGACCGTCGGTGCTGTTCCTCGACGAGCCGACGCTCGGCCTCGACGTGACGATGCAGCGGCGCATCCGGGGGTTCCTCGCCGACTACGCCTCGCGCCACGGCGCCACCATCCTGCTCACGAGCCACTACATGGCCGACGTCGAGGCGCTGTGCCGTCGTGTCGTGCTCATCCACCACGGCTCGCTGCTGTTCGACGGTGAGCTCGGCGCGCTGGCCGACCGGTTCTCGGCCACCCGCACGCTCGTGGTGCGCTTCGCTGACGAGCCACCCCTCGCGCTCGACGAGGTCGGTCACGAGGTGGCCCGCGACGGTGCGTCGGTGACGCTGCGCGTCGACAAGGCGCGCGTAGCCGCGGTGACCGGCGACCTGCTGAGCCGCTACGCAGTGGCCGATCTCACGATCGAAGACCCGCCGATCGACGACGTGATCGAGCGGGCGTTCGCCGCGCCGGTGACTCCGTGAGCACCGCGCCGGCGCTCGAGCCGCGGTGGAGGGCCTATCTCGGCGTGTACCGCACCATGGCGCGCCAGTCGGTCCTCGTCCAGTTCCAGTACCGCGTGTCGAACCTGCTGTACATGCTCGGCATGGTCACCGAGCCGGTGGTCTACCTGGTGGTGTGGTCCACGATCGCCCGCAGCCAGGGCGGCTCGATCGAGGGCTACACCCCGGGGACGTTCGCCGCCTACTACATCGTGTGGACGCTCGTGCGGAACATGAACATCGTGTTCACCCCGTTCGGCTGGGAGGAGCGCGTGCGCACGGGCGAGCTGTCGGGCCAGCTGCTGCGCCCGCTCCATCCGATCCACTACGACCTAGCGGCGTTCGCCGGATGGAAGTTGGTCGTGATCGTGCTGTGGCTTCCGATCGCTGCCGGCCTCACCGCGGTCTTCCACCCAGACCTGCACCCCGATGCGCTCCAGGTCGCAGTGTTCCTGGTGGCCATCTGGGGCGCCTACCTCATCCGATCGCTGCTGCTGTGGGTGCTCGGCCTCGTCACGCTGTGGACGACGCGTGTCACCGCGCTCTACGAGGCGTGGTTCACGGCCGAGCTGTTGTTGTCGGGCCGACTCGTGCCGCTGGCGCTCATGCCGGGCTGGGTGCGCACGCTCAGCTGGCTGCTGCCGTTCCGCTGGGCGTTCGGCTTCCCGATCACCGCGCTGGTCGGTCCGATCGATCGCACCGCCCTGCTCGGCGGTCTGGCCATGCAGGCGTTGTGGATCGCCGTGGCCTCGGGCGCGGTGGCGCTCGTGTGGCGGGCCGGCATCAAGCGCTACGGGGCGGTGGGCGGATGAGTGCCACCCGGCCCGGTCCGGCACGCCTGGCGCTCGTGCACTGGCGCGTGAACGCGCTCAACGAGCTGCAGTACCGCGCCAACCTGGCGGTGCAGCTCGCCCAGTCGGTGATCTCGTTGGGCACGGGCCTGGTGGTGTTGTCGCTGGTGTTCGGGCGGACCGACTCGTTGCGGGGCTGGACCCGCCCGGAGCTGCTCGTGGTGCTCGGCATCTTCACGACGATGGGTGGGCTGATCCGGGGGTTCGTGCAACCCAACATGGACCTGTTGCTGGAGGAGGTGCAGCGCGGCACGTTGGACCACGCGCTGATGCGGCCGGCCGACGCCCAGTTGTTGGTCAGCGTGCGGCGCATCGCCCTCTGGCAGCTCGTCGACGTGGTGCTCGGCCTGGCCGTGCTCGCCGTGGCGCTGGTCCAGCTCGGCGGCGTGCTCGGCGTGGGCGACGCGCTGGCGTTCGCCGGCATGCTCACGCTGGGGACGCTGCTCGTCTACTCGTTCTGGGTGATCCTCACGTCGGGCGCGTTCTGGTTCGTGCGCATGGGAGAGATCCACGAGCTGTTCGACGGCGTCTTCCGAGCCGGCTCGTACCCCGTGACGGTGTACCCGCGTTGGCTCCGCTGGAGCCTCACGTTCCTGGTGCCCGTCGGGTTCGCCGTGACGGTACCGGCGGAGGCGCTCACCGGCCGACTGACGTGGTCGACGGCGGGGCTGGCGGTAGCCGTGACGGCGGGCGCGCTGGCGCTGTCTCGCGCCGTGTGGCGTGCAGGCCTCCGCCGGTACGGCAGCGCGTCGTCGTGAACGGTCCGGTCAGACGACCCCGGCATAGGCGTTGAGCGCCGGCTGACCCCCGAGGTGGGCGTACAGCACGGTCGAGCCCTGCGGGATGGTCCCGTCGGCCACCATGCCGAGCAGACCGGCCATCGACTTCCCCTCGTACACGGGATCGGTGATCATCCCCTCGAGCCGGGCGGCGAGACGCATGGCCTCGATCGTCGGCGGCCCCGGGACGCCGTAGATGCCGTCGTGGTACCCGTCGACGAGGACGATGTCGTCGTCGGTGAGCGTGCGGCGGGCGCCGATGAGCTCGGCCGTCGCCCGTGCGATGCGGGCCAGCTGCTCCCACGTCTTGTCGAAGGTGGCCGACCCGTCGACGCCGAGGATGCGGCGCCCGCGACCCTCGTCGGCGAAGCCGGCGATCATGCCGGCCTGCGTCGACCCGGTGACCGTGCACACCACGACGCTGTCGAAGAAGCGGTCGACGTCGACCTCCTGGCGCTGCACCTCGGCCGCCCAACGGGCGAAGCCGAGGCCGCCGAGGCGGTGGTCGGACGCACCGGCGGGGATGGCGTAGGGCGTGCCGCCGACGGCGCGCACCGACTCGAGGGCGTCCTCCCAGCTGGGCCGGATGCCGATGTCGAACCCGGCGTCCACGAGGCGCACGTCGGCGCCCATGAGCCGGCTCAGCTGGATGTTGCCGACACGGTCGTAGGTGACGTCGGGCCAGTCGACCCAGTGCTCCTGGACGAGCACGCACTTCAACCCCAGGTGGGCGGCGACGGCGGCCACCTGGCGCGTGTGGTTGGACTGCACGCCGCCGATCGACACGAGCGTGTCGCAGCCCGAGGCCAGCGCCTCGGCGGCCAGGTACTCGAGCTTGCGCGTCTTGTTGCCGCCGAACGCCAGACCGCTGTTGCAGTCGTCGCGCTTGGCCCACACCTCCACACCGAGGTGCTGGCTGAGGCGCTTCAGCGGCTGGAGGGGCGACGGCCCGAACAGCAGGGGGACTCGGGGAAAGTCAGCGAGCGGCACGATCGGCTCCTGGGTTTCGGGCCGCTTGGGGTGCGGCAGGGCGTTCGGCGGCGTCGTCGATGAGGTCGACGAGGGTGGCCCAGTTCTGTTCCGCCAACGCCCCGGCCCGTGCCACGTCTCCGGCTGCGGCGGCATCGACGAGCTGGCGGTGCTGCTGGACGGAGCGGCGACCGGGCAGGCTGGCGAAGCGCTGCAGTTCGTGGCGGCGCAGCAGGGGCGCCAGCCGGTCGAGCGCAGCGGCGAGCTGGACGTTGCCCGCGGCGACGATGAACACGTCGTGGAGCCGGTCGTCGGCGACGAGGGCCGCGACGAGGTCGCCTGCGTCGAGCGCGTCGGAGAAGTCCCGGTTGGCGCGCCGGGCCTCGTCGGCGTGGCGTGCCGTGAACCGACCGTCGGCGGCGGCCAGACGGGCGGCGAGGCCCTGGAGCGACTGCGTGACGACAGCGGCTTCGCGGGCGGTGGCGTCGTCGAGCGGGGCCACCCGGGTGTAGGCGTTCGCCTTGGTCTCCACGAGCCCTTCGTCGACCAGGCGGGCGACGGCCTCTCGGACCGGCGTGCGCGACAGGCCGAGGCGTGCCGCCAGCTCGACGTCGTGCAGGGCCTGGCCGGGCGCCAGCTCGCCCCGCACGATGGCGTCGAGCAGGGCGCCGTAGGCACGGTCCCGAAGGAGCTCACGGGGCGGCAGATCGAACGACTCCACGACCGATTGATATATCACATATCAGTTCCCGGACGCCCGAACCCCTCCCTACCTGCCCGAACGCGCTCGCGCCGCCTCACTCGCAGAATCTTCGAAGATTCT
>JANPGL010000729.1:0-11224 GCA_031423915.1 Actinomycetes bacterium
GCAGCGCCTCGACGACGTCGACGGTCTTGGGGACCTTGAAGCCGGCCAACTTCTCCCGGCACAGGACCAGCAACTCGGCGATGACGTTGGCCTCGTCATCGGTGCCCGGCATGAGCTCGACGGCGGCCTTGACCTGCTCACCGAACTCCTCGTTGGGCACGCCGAAAACGGCGGCATCGCGCACGGCGGCGTGCTCGACGAGGACGCCCTCGATCTCGGCCGGGTAGATGTTCACGCCGCCCGAGATGATCATGTCGATCTTGCGATCGGACAGGAACAGCCAGCCATCGGCATCGAGGTAGCCGACGTCGCCGATGGTGAAAACACCCGGCTGCAGGTGCGCTTTGGCCGTCTTCTCCTCGTCGCCGTGGTAGGTGAAGTCCATGCCCATCTTGTTGCGCACGTAGATGGTGCCCGACTCGTTCGGGCCGAGCTCGTTGCCGTCCTCGTCGATGATGAGCACGTCGTTCGTAGGCAGCACGGGCCCCACCGTGCCGGGCTTGGCCAGCCAGTTCTCGCTGGTGGCCAGGCTGACGATCGAGGCCTCGGTGGCGCCGTAGTACTCGGTGATCTTCGGGCCCCACCACTCGATCATGCGGCGCTTCACCTCGGGCGGGCACGGTGCGGCGCCGTGCCACACGACCTGCAGGCTCGAGCCGTCGAAGCCGGCGCGCACCTCGTCGGGCAGCTTGAGCAGGCGGACGAACTGAGTGGGCACCAGGTGGGTGTTGGTGACGCCGTGGGCGTCGATGAGGCGCAGCGCCTCGGCCGCGTCGAACTTGTCGCTCATCACCACCGAGGCGCCGCCCAGCAACGGGAAGACGCTGAACGCCCACTGGGCCGAGTGGTACACGGGGCCGTTGAGGTAGGTGACCGACGGCGACGGCAGGCCCATCGACTGGGCGAAGCCGGCGGTGAGGAGCTGCAGGATCGATGCCGGCATGCCGGGGGTCGACAGCGCACCCTTCACGCCCTTCGGTCGGCCGGTGGTGCCCGACGTGTAGAACATCGGCCCGCCGAGCGACTGGTCGGCCGGCTCGTCGGGCGACCCCGAGGCGACGAAGTCGTCCCACGACCTGAACCCGTCGATCGCGCCGCCCACCGAGACGCAGGCCGACAACCCGGGCCGGGTCGCGGCCGCCGAGGCGGCCACGTCGGCGAACCGCGCGTCGGCGAACAGGACCTGCACGTCGGCGTCCGCCAGCACGTAGGCGACCTCGTCGGCCACCCAGTGCCAGTTGATGGGGACGACGAGGAACCCTCCTTGGGCCGCCGCGGTGAACAGCTCCAGGTACTCGCGTCGGTTCGGCAGCATGGCCGCCACCACGCCGCTGGCGGGCACCCCGAGGGCCCGCACGGCGTGGATGATCCGGTTGGCCCGCTCGTCGAGCTCGCGCCAGGTGGTGGTGCCCTGTTCGTCGACGAGCGCGGGGGCGTCGGGCGTGGACGCGGCGAAGGAGGAGGTGATCTCGGCCATGGGCCGCATCGTAGGTTCGCCGAACCCGGGCGAACCGACCCGGGCGCCCGCGGGCCTACAGCAGCAGGGCGGCGCCGGTGGCCAGCATGGGCAGCCGGTCGGCGATGAGCTCCATGCGGGGATCCGTCGACTCGCCGGTCAGCCAGCGGTTGTGGAGCTGCTGCACCACGACGGCCGTCTTCCACAGCGCGAACGCCTCGTACCAGCGGATCGAGTCGACGGGTACGCCCGTGCGGTCGCTGTAGCGCTGGGCCACCTCGGCGCGCGTCGCCATCCCCGGGGCGTCGAGCCCGCGCGACGGGCCCCGCTCGTAGCCGGGCGGGTCCGACGGGTCGGGCCAGTAGCTGAGGAGCGTGCCCAGGTCGATGAGCGGATCGCCGACGGTGGTCATGTCCCAGTCGAAGATCGACGTGACGTGATCGGGATCGGCCGGGTCGAACTGGCAGTTGTCGAGCTTCAGGTCATTGTGCACCAGGCTCGTGCGCAGCGGCGCGGGCAGCGTGCCGGCAAGCCGCGCGTGCACCTCGTCCATCACCGGGAGGGCGGCGACGGTCTCGGCCGGCGTGCGGGCGTCGGCCGGGTCGGGGCGCACCAGGTCCCAGCGCGTCTTCCACCCGCTCACCTGGCGGGCCACGAACCCGTCGGGCTTGCCCAGGTCGCCCAGGTCGCAGGCGTACGGGTCGAGCAGGTGCATCTCGGCCATGGCGTCGGTGAGCGCCAGACCCATGCGCCGGGCCACGTCGGGGTGATGCTTCATCGACGGCGGGATGACCTGGCGCATCACCTCGCCGCGACGGCGCTCCATCACCACGAAGTCCGAGCCGACCACCTCGTGGTCGTCGCAGAACGCATAAGCGCGCGGTGCGCACGAGAAGTGGCGCCACAGCTTCGACAGCACGCGGAACTCGCGCTTCATGTCGTGGGCGCCGGGCGCGATCTTGCCGAACGGCGGGCGCCGCATGACCAGCTCGGTGTCGCCGAAGCGGAGCAGGTACGTGAGGTTGGCCGACCCGTTCGGGAACTGGAGCACGCCGAAGGCGCCCGACAGCTCGGGCACCCGGGCGCGCAGCCAGGGCTCGAGCCGGTCCCAGGCCAGGTCCTCCCCGGGCCGGACGGGCGCCACCTCGTCGGGATGGCTCAGCGGCAGGTCGGTCATCCTTCGACGAGCTCCGACTCGATGAGGTCGGCGTAGCGGGCGATCGACGCGTCGCGCAACGTGGGCAGGTGGCCCGAGGGGAACATGCCCTCGGCCGGGGTGTACTCGCTGAGCAGCAGGCGGGCCAGCGTGGCCTTGTGGACCTCGGTGGGACCGTCGGCCAGGCCCATGTGGAACGACTCGATGAGCATCCCCGAGAACGGCATCTCGTTCGACACGCCGAGCGAGCCGTGGATCTGCAGGGCGCGGGCCGCCACGTCGTGGAACACCTTGGGCATGGCGGCCTTCACCGCCGAGATGTCGGTGCGCACGCGCTTGTAGTCCTTGTACTTGTCGATGCGCCACGCCGTGCGGAGCACCAGCAGGCGGAACGACTCCATCTCGATCCACGAGTCGGCGATCATCTGCTGCACCATCTGCTTGCGGCCCAGCATCTCGCCCTGCGTGTACCGGCTCACGGCTCGCTCGCACATCAGGTCGAACGCCTTGCGCACGTAGCCACACGTGCGCATGGCGTGGTGGATGCGCCCGCCACCGAGCCGGGTCTGGGCCACCAGGAACGCCTCGCCGCGACCACCCAGCATGGCGTCGAGCGGGACGCGCACGTCGTGGTAGCGGATGTAGGCGTGCGTGCCCTCGCGCTCGGCGTGGTAGCCGAGCGCCACGTTGCGGACGATCTCGATGCCGGGCGTGTCGGTGGGGACGATGAACATCGACATGCGCTGGTACGGCGGGTTGTCGGGGTCGGTCACCGCCATGACGATGAGGAACGAGGCGAAGCGGGCGTTCGACGAGAACCACTTCTCGCCGGAGATGACCCACTCGTCGCCGTCGCGCGTCGCCGAGGTGGTGAACACCTTGGGGTCGGCGCCGCCCTGGGGCTCGGTCATCGAGAAGCACGACACGATGTCGTTGTTCAGCAGCGGCTTCAGGAACCGCTCCTTCTGCTCGGGTGTGCCGTAGTGGGCCAGGATCTCGGCGTTGCCGGTGTCGGGTGCCTGGCAGCCGAACACGATCGAGGCGCAGCGGGCCCGCCCGAGGATCTCGTTCATGAGGGCCAGCTTCACCTGGCCGTAGCCCTGGCCACCGAGCTCGGGGCCGAGGTGGCAGGCCCACAGGCCGCGCGCCTTCACCTGCTCCTGCAGGGGCTTGATGATCTTGTTGCGGAGCGCGTCGGTGGTGTCGTACGGGAACTCGATGATGTGGTCGAGCGGCTCGATCTCGGTGCGGACGAAGTCGTCGATCCAGTCGAGCTCCTGCTGGAACGCCGGATCGGTCTCGAAGTCCCAGGACATGGGCAGCTCCCTCGGTCGCGTGCCGGCTCCCCATGGCCGGCCCCCTGGCCGTAGGGTACGACCGACCGCGGGGGCGGATCACATCTGTCGGGATCGAGGGGGAGCGCCATGGACGATCTGAGGGGCAAAGTGGCCGTCATCACCGGGGGTGCCTCGGGCATCGGCCTGGCCACGGCGCGGCTGTTGCGCGCCGAGGGCGCCGAGCTGGTGCTGGCCGACATCGAGCAGGGGCCGCTCGACGCGGCGGCCGCCGAGCTGGGCGGCATGGGGGTGCGCTGCGACGTCCGCAAGCTCGACCAGGTGCAGGCCCTGGCCGACGCGGCGTGGGGCGAGCACGGCCGGGTCGACATCGTGTTCAACAACGCCGGCGTGGCCGTCGGCGGTCCGATCGTCGAGATGACGCACGCCGACTGGCAGTGGATCATCGATGTCGACCTCTGGGGCCCGATCCACGGCGTCGAGGCGTTCGTGCCCCGAATGGTGGCGGCGGGCAACGGCGGCCATGTGCTGTTCACCGCCTCGTTCGCCGGCCTCGTACCCAACGTGGGCCTCGGCCCGTACTGCGTCGCCAAGTACGGCGTCGTCGCCATGGCCGAGGTGCTGCAGCGCGAGCTGCGATCGGCGCAGATCGGCGTGTCGGTCCTGTGCCCCATGCGCGTGGCCACCAACATCGGCGCGTCCGAGCGCAACCGGCCCGACGAGCTGGGCGGGCCCGAAGCCGTCGCCCGCATCGTCGACCAGAGCGAGGACAACCCCGACCAGGCCGGCCGCGTGCTGCCCGTCGAGCTGGTGGCCGCCGACGTGGTCGACGCCATCAAGCGCAACCGGCTCTACATCGTCCCCCACGCCGAGAGCCGCGGCTTCGTGCGCCGCCGCTTCGAGCGCATCGACGCCGGCTACGACGCCGAACCGGCCTGAGGGTCGCCGTGATCACCGCGCTGCCCCGGATCGCCCTCGCCGTGCACGACATGGCGGGCGCCATCGCCACCTTCCGCGACGCCTTCGGCATGCCCGTCGTCGACTTCTCGCCGCAGACGGTGCCGTCGCTCGGCGCCCACGTGGCCATGTGCGTGCCGGCGGGCGGCAGCAACGTCGAGCTGATGGCGCCGTCCGACCTCGGGCGCCCGCTCAGCCAGGCGCTGCAGAAGTTCCTCGACCGCCGCGGCGAGGGCATGTACGCGCTGATGCTCGAGGCCCCCGACCCCGACGCCGAGGCCGTCGAGTTGGCGGCGCGCGGCCTCGACGTGCTGCCGCTGATGGCCGGCGCCGGCGGGCGCGACGTGCACCCTCGCTCCACCCACGGCGTGCTGGTGCGCGTGTACCCGAACGACTCGGCCGCCACCGGCGGCGGGCACGTGAGCGCGGCACCGGGCCTGAGCGGCATCGTGCGCGCCGTGGTGGCCACGGCCGACGCGGCGAAGGCGGCCGATGCCTGGGGCCGCGGTTTCGAGCTCGAGGCCGGCCCGGTCACGGTCGACGCCGAGCGCGGCGTGCGCACGGTGACGTGCCGGGCACCGAAGGGCGGCGTGGTCGAGCTGGTGTCGGTGGCCGATGAGGCCCGCCCGTTCGCCA
The DNA here is from genome assembly GCA_031423915.1 of Actinomycetes bacterium. Taxonomy (GTDB): domain Bacteria; phylum Actinomycetota; class Acidimicrobiia; order Acidimicrobiales; family Ilumatobacteraceae; genus JANMAT01. The sequence goes on from JANPGL010000729.1 coordinate 5,501, forward strand.
CCGGGATCGAACGATGCGTGCGAGACCAAGGCGGCGGGTTGTACGCCCTCGTGCTGCGCGCCGACGACCCGGACGCGGCAGCGACGGTGCTGGCCCAGCGCGGCCTGGCCGTGCAGCACGGGCCGACCGGCCCGGAGGCCACCGTCTACGGCACGCGCTTCGTGCTCGAGCGAGGTTGAACCGTGTTGCACGTCGACATCGACGGGAACCCGGATGGTGAGCCGATGGTGCTGCTGCACGGCTTCCTGTCGAGCAACCACCAGTGGGACCTGAACCGCGAGCGGCTCGGCGCCGTGCACCGGTTGTACCTCGTCGAGCTCGTGGGCCACGGCCGGTCGCACGCCCCCGACGACGCCGACGCCTACCGGCCCGCCGCGCTGCTCGCCGGCATCGAGCAGGTGCGCCTGGCCCACGACATCGAGCGCTGGTGGGTGGTCGGCCAGTCGTACGGTGGAGCGGTGGCGGCCCGCTACTGCCTGGCCCACCCGGCCCGGGTGCGCGGGTTCGTGTTCACCAACTCACGCGCCGTGTTCGGCGGCGGGCCGCGCCCGTCGAAGGCAGCACCGAGCGCGCCGGACGTGGCCATCAGCGCGGCGGCGGGCCTGCGAGCGTTGCCGATCCATCCGATCCACGCCACGCGCATCCCCGACGACCTCCAGCAGCGCATGGTGGCGCGCGCCGACGAGATGGCGCCCCACGTCGTCGACCACACAGGCGTGGTGCGCCACGACTGGCGCTGCGACGACGAGTTGCACCAGCTCACGATGCCGACGCTGCTCGTGAACGGCCGCTGGGAGAAGGCGTTCCAGCCGTTCGTCGACGTGGCCCGCCGCTCGATCCCGCGGCTCGAGGTGGTGTCGCTGGAGGGCGGGCACTCCATCAACATCGAACAGCCCGAGGGTTTCGACCGGGCCGTGCTCGCGTTCACCGCGTCGCGAGGAGGCGGCTAGGGCAGCCCCCACGACACGATGAACACCACGACGTCGGCCGTCGTCCCGGCGCTGGCGAAGTCGCGGCGCATCTCGAGATCGGTGGTCGAGGTGAGCCGGATGGCGAACGAGGTGACACCGACGATGTCGTCGGCGACGTAGGTCGTGCGGCCCCCGTTCTGACCGCCACCGGTCTGGGTGGACGCGAAGGCGTTCGTCCGCGCCAGGTCGAGCGCGCCGGGGGTCACGCCGAAATCGACGAGAGGTCCGGCAGACGTCGTGGCCACACCAGACAGGGAGGCGAAGACGTTGGCCACCGTCGAGCCGTCGAGCAGCTCGGCCACCTGCCACCCGATCTCGGGCAGATCGACGGTGCCCGCCAAACGGTCGATCGACAGGGTCGTCGAACCGCTCAGCCAGCCGCGCACCATCGACGATGCCATGTCGGCGGCGCCGGGTTGGTTCGTACCCACCAGCACGAACGACCGGCCCTGGTCGGCCGGCGAGGCCAACGACGCATCGACCGACAGCAGGCCGCCGGTCAGCGAGGTCGAGCCGCGCTGCACCCGGATCATCGCGGCGTCGGTGAACTCGACCACCTGCCACCAGATGGTGTGGTTGACGTTCAAGGCGTTGGCGCGGAACTCCAGGTTCGATGTCGTCGTGAGGTCGCCGATCACCGGGTCGTTCTGGTCCCACGTCTGGTCGAGCTCGTGGACGTTCTTCGACCACAGCACGAAGGCCTGCGCCGTGGCCGCCAGTGGGGTGAGGGCGATGTCCATGGTCGCCGTCGTCTGCAGCACGGAGCCGCGCTGCACGCTCACCCCACACGCGTACTCGACGACCGACCACTCGATCGTCATCGCCACCGGCGTCACCTCGTTCGTGTCCCGGTAGAACTCGAGCGTGGTGGTCGAGGCGATCCGGCCGCCGATCTCGCTCGCCACCGGGCGGTTCGAGTTGTGCCGCGTGCTGAACATCAGGAACGCCCGGGTCGGGTCGACGGCAGCGATCGTCGCCGTCGTCACGCCGTCGGTGGTGCTGACCGCCGTGCCGGTCTGGACCGAGGCCCGGTAGTAGCACGCCGCGGTCCCGAGCGACGCGGCCGTGCCGGTGGCGTCGGTGTACGACGCTGCGGAGAGCGCGACCGATGCCAGGGCGCCGACCACGGCGCAGACGGCGACCAGGACCCGCCATCGCCGGCGCGCCACATCGGCAGGGAGACCCATGTCCTTGACATCGGCCTCGCCACTCGGGTGTTGAGCTACGACAGGTAAGTCACCCGGTGCGTCAGCGGATCGGATGCTTGTAGGTGTCGAGGTAGGTGATCTCCTCGACCGGGCCCCGGCTCGCCGGCTTGAAGTCGGTGCCCTTCGTGTACGCCACCGGCAGCAGCCCCGCCTGCGTCATGTGGGACGGGATCTCCAGCAGCTCGGCGGCTTCGGCCTCGAGCCGCAGGTGGATCGTCGTGTAGCAGCTGCCCAGCCCCCGGCTGCGCAGCGCCAGCTGGAAGCTCCACATGGCCGGGATGATCGAGCCCATGAGGCCCGCCGCCGAGTTGGCGTCGCCCTCGACCCGCCCGATGATCATCGGGATCACCATGACCGGCACGCGGTGCAGGTTCTCGGCCAGGAAGGTGGCCGAGTCCATCACGCGCCCGATCTGGGTGCCCTTCTCGGCCGACTCGGCCGCGCTGCGCAGGTACTCGCCGCCGGCCCGGTTGTAGATGTCGGCCAGCGCCTGCTTCTTGGCGGCGTCGCGCACGACGAGCCAGCGCCAGCCCTGCCGGTTCGATCCGGTCGGCGCCTGCACCGCGAGCTGGAGGCACTCGAGCAACACGTCGTCGGGCACCTCGCGGTCGAAGTCGAGACGCTTGCGCACCGCGCGGGTCGTCGAGAGCAGGGCATCCACCTGGGCGAGATCGAACTCCATGGCCGCAGTCTGGCAGCCCGACCCGGGTGCCCTCGACCGCCGGCCGCTAGGGTGCGACGATGAGCTGGCTGCTGGGGGCACCCGCCGACCGTGATGCAGTCCTCGCGCTGCGGCCCGAACTGGCGGCCGCCCACACCGCGCTGCACGAGGCGATCCGGGCCAGCGGCGTGCCGACCGAGACGCTCGAGCTGTGCCGCATCCGCATGGCACAGCTGCTCGACGCCCGGGCCGCCCTGGCCGAGCCCACGTCGCTGGCGCCCGAGCGCGCCGCCGCGCTGGGTCGGTGGGCCACCGACCCGTCGTTCACCGACGGCGAACGGGCGTGCCTGGGCTTCGCCGAGCTGTTCGTGCTCGACCACCACTCGATCACCGACGAGCAGGCCGCCGCCGTGGTCGCCGCGCTGGGCGAGCCCGGTTTCGTCGCCTTCACCACCGCGCTGAGCGTGTGGGAGAACCAGCACCGTTTCGACATCGCCCTGGGGGTCACCTGATGTCCACCACGCCTCGCGTCTCGTCGGCCATCGCCGACGCACCGACGCACATCGGCACCGCCCGGGCCCACACGCCCGAGCTCACCGCCGCCTTCGACGCCATGTACGCCGCTCTGCTCGGCCGGGGGATCGTGGGCATGGAGGTCAAGGAGGCCATGCGGCTGCGCAACGCCCGCATGAACTCCTGCTCCCTTTGAGTCAGCGTCCGCTTCGACCGTGCCCGTGAGGCCGGCCTCGACGAGGACATGATCGCCGACCTCGGCGGCGACCATCAGCACAGCGACCGGCTTCCCGAGCGCACCAAGGTGGCGCTCGAATGGGCCGACATCGTGCTGGGCGGCGGCCACGGCGCCGACGACGAGCTGAAGGCCCGCCTGCGCGCCGAGTTCACACCGGCCGAGATCGTCGAGATCACGTACGCCATCGGCACGTTCATCGGCTACTCGAAGCAGATCATCACGCTCGGCATGGAACCGGAGAACCTGCCGCTGCTCGTGGTGCCGACACCTGGCGGCTGAGCGTTCCCGGAAGGGCGAACCGAGCGACCGGAGAGACACCGCACGGCTAGGATCTGACAGGGAGACTGTCCAGGGCGTGAGGCGGGGACATGAGATCCGGACGGCGGCGACCAGCACGCAGCACCGCACCGGATCTGGCCGCCTTCGTGCCCGCCCTGGCGGTCGAGATGGCCGACGGCGGGGTGCCGTCGTGGCAGCCGATCGACGGCTCGATGCTCTCGGCCGACATCTCGGGGTTCACCGCGCTCTCCGAGCGCCTGGCCACCAAGGGAAAGGCCGGCGCCGAGGCGATCACCGAGCTCATCAACACGTGCTTCACCGCGCTGATCGACGAAGCCGACCGGTACGGCGGCGAGGTGGTCAAGTTCGGTGGCGACGCGCTCCTCATCGTGTTCCGGGGAGCCGGTCACGAGCGCCGAGCGGCCGACGCCGCCACCGCGATGCAACGGGCGCTCCACGCCACGCCGGCCGCCAAGCGCGCCAGCCTCACCATGACCGTCGGCGTCGCCGAGGGCCCGTTCGATTGCTTCCTCGTCGGATCGGGCTACCGCGAGCTCCTGCTGTCGGGGCCACGGGCGACCGAGGTGATCCGGCTCGAGGCGGCCGCCGCCAAGGGCGAGACGCTCGTGTCGGACACCATCGCGGCGCAGCTACCCACCGCGATGGTCCGGCGGAAGGAGGCCGGGGGAAGCGTCGTGTCGGGATCGACCGGCGATCCGCCCGTGGGCCCGGCGGCCGGTCCGAACCGTGGCGCCGACCTGGCGCCGTACCTGCCCCACGCTGTGATCGAACAGCTCGCGGCGTTCGCGGGGCTGGCCGGTGAGCACCGCCTCGTCACCGTCGGGTTCGTCATGGTGGGTGGCGTCGCCGGGCAGCTCGACCGGTGGGGCCCGCTGGCCGTCGCCGAGGACCTGACCAACCTGCTCGACGCCATCGTCAAGGCGTGCGACCGGTACGGCGTCTCGGTCCTGCACACCGACATCGCGCCCGACGGCGTCAAGTTCGTGCTGTGCGCAGGTGCGCCGGTCAACGCCGGCGACACCGCCGACGCCATGCTCCGCGCCAGCCTCCAGATCGCCTCGGTGGCATCGCCGTTCACCATCAAGCAAGGCGTCCAGACCGGGCGCGTGTTCGCCGGGTTCCTCGGCAGCCCGTCGCGCCGCACGTACACGCTCATGGGCGACCCCGTGAACACGGCGGCCCGCATGCTCGGCAAGGCCGGCGATCGCGAGGTGGTCGCCGTCGCCTCGGTCGTGCAGGAGACGCGCACGGTCTTCGTCACCGACGAGCTCGAGCCGTTCCTCGTGAAGGGCAAGAGCGAGCCGATCGTGGCGCACAAGGTGCGCGAGGCGACGAGCCGGGTGCGCAGGGACTCGGCCAGCACGCGGCTGATCGGCCGTCAGGGCGAGCTCGACGTGCTGACCCGCGCCATCGGCCAGGGAGGCGAGGCGGTCGAGGTCGTCGGCACCGCCGGCGTCGGCAAGTCACGTCTGCTCGACGCGGCGTGGAGCGCGGCCGAGAGCCTCGTGACCAATCAGGGTGCCTGCACACCGTACGGCGCCGCGACACCGTACGGCGTGTTCCGACCGCTGCTGCGGGGTGCGGCGTCGATCCCCGAAGGTGCCGATCCCGAGACGGCCGGGCGCATGCTGACCGGCATCGTCGGCCGCGTCGCCCGCCCGTTGCTCCCGATGCTGCCGCTGCTCGCCGCACCGTTCGGCGCGCGGGTGGAGCCGACGCCCGAGGCCGACGCCATCGACCCCGACTACCGCCGCGTGCGCATGCACGACGTGGTCGTGCAGTTCCTCGAGGCGCTGCAACCGGGGCCGGTGGCGTTCCTCATCGAGGACGCCC
>JANPGL010000730.1:0-2682 GCA_031423915.1 Actinomycetes bacterium
GGCGGCCCCAGCGTCGGGTCGCGGTCGCCGGGCCCTCACCGCCTACCGGCGTGATCAGGCGGGCGGGTGCCGGTCGGGCAGATGCTCGCGCCCTATCGGTAGACGCCTCGCTTGCGAGCGGTCAGCCGATCTGCCTGAGCATCGAGCGCATCGATGCAGGCCACGTCACCGGGCCGTCGCAGGGATCTACGACCCGAGACTGTCGACGAACCGATCGATCTCTCGGTTGAAGGCCTCGGGCGCGTCGAGGTGGACGAAGTGCCCGGAAGCCGGCACCTGCACAAACTGCGACTGAGGTACGAGCTCGCGCAGATCGTCCGCGCTGGCTGGCCGCAGCGCCTGCTCGGCCCAGACGAACAGGACGGGCATGGGGAGCGCCGCTCCCGGTGTGGGCGCCATCGTGGTCATGGCGCGTAGATAGCCAGTGGCAACTTCGGGATGTGTCGCCGCTGCGTCGGACGCGTACGCCGACACGAGCTCGCGACCGGTGTCGGGGTGGAAGAACCCGGGGTAGATCGCGGTCATCGCGCCCCGGTAGCCCGGACCGTCCAGCTGCTGCAAGAGGCCCGACACCATCGCCGAGCCTCCGGGATCGGGTGGGAATGGCCCGAACTCCTCGCACACGAGCGCACGTACCAGGTCGGGTCGCTCGGCCGCCAACGCCATCGCAGTCGGACCGCCGCCGGCGTGACCGACGACGACGGCGTCGCGGACGCCGACCGACGTCGCGAGCTGTGCGAGGTCGGCCACTTCACGTTCGCGATCAAACGCATAGCCGGCGGGTACCGGCGATTGGCCGTAGCCGCGCCGGTCGACACGCAACACACGGTGGCGCGCCGCGAAGTGTCTCGCCTGCGGTTCCCAGTGACGCAGGTTCGAGCACCACCCGTGGACGAACAGAAGTGGAGGTCCCTCACCCTCGAGCTCGTAGTTGATCCGTGCGCCGTCGTCCGTCGTGAAGCTCGGCATGACTCTCCCCCGAGGTCGTGGCGCGCCCGAGCGAATCGGCCTGGCGGCTAGCGGATGAGCGCCAAGCGTAGCTCGCACGCACGACTCATCGAACCGCCGATGCCCGGCGATCGGTGGTGTGCGCGATGCCTGGGATCGGCGGTGAGGCGAGGACGGCGAGCCCTCGACGGGCGGTGTACGGTCACACCGAGCACCTTGGCAAATTGCAGAGGCCGCCGGGTGACATCAATGGGCAAGGCATTCGACGAGGGGGTCGCGAGATGCTGGTGATGATGCAGTACCGGTTCCGTCAGGCCGACGCTGGCCGAGCAGCGTATGAACGGTTCGCGAACTGGACGCCGGAAGAGGGCTTCGAGATCAAGAGCGGCTGGACGTCCGCCAGCAACGACGGGGGCTTCCTGCTCTTGGAGGTTGCAGACGTGAGCAAGCTGCTCTACTTCTCGGCCCAGTTCAAGGACCTCAACGAAGTGCTGGACATCACTCCGGTGGTCGAACTCGGCGAAGGCGTCGCGACTGCCATGCGGGCGTATGCCTGGGTCGACTCGCTCGGTTAGCACTGCTTGGCACGCGGGGGCGCGATCCCAACGCCGCCGGCGGTGGTAATGGCCTGGCGCCGCGGGCCCGAACCAGCGGCGGCGCCGCCGGCCCTGGGTGGGGCGCGCGGCTATCTTGACGTTAGTGGGCGCGGGCGCGCCTCGACTGGAGGTGCGGGATGGAACGTCCATTGGCGGGCGCGGTGGCGATCGTGACCGGTGCCAGCCGCGGTCTGGGCCGGTCGTTCGCCGTTGACCTCGCCCAGGGCGGCGCGTCGCTCACCGTGGTGGCGCGCTCCGCGCACGACCTCGATGAGACCGCCGAGCTGGTCCGGGCTCACGACGTGGCGTGCGAGACCGTGGTCGGGGACGTACGCGACGACACCGTCGCCGCCGATGCGGTCCGGATCACCAGCGAACGCCTCGGGCCACCGGGCGTGCTCGTGAACAACGCGGGCATCGCGCAGCTCGGGGCATTCGTCGACGTTGCCGTCGAGGACTGGTGGAACGTGCTCGCGGTCAATGTGCGCGCACCGATCGTGTGGATCAAAGCGGTCCTGCCGACCATGCGCCAACAGCGCCACGGGCGGATCATCAACGTGTCCAGCCCCGCCACCACCACCCCGTTGCCGTACATCAGCTCCTACGGCGCCGCCAAGGCGGCACTCACCCAGTTCACCGCATGTCTCGCCCCCGAAGTCGCAGCCGACGGCATCGTGGCACTGGCCATCGGGCCCGCCGCGTTGACCGAGATGACTCGCAACCTGTGGGAGACCGACGGATTGCCACCAGCCATGCAGGAACAGCTCAAAGCCGTGTTCACGGCCGATCCCGACGGCATGCTCCGTCGCACTCTCGACCTGTTCCGCTGCGTCGCGACCGGCGATGCCGATCATCTCAGCGGCCAATACCTCGGCAGCCGACCCGGCAGCTTCGACACCCCCGACAACGTCGCCAACATGCCACCCTCACCCGCCGGACAACTCCTCGCCCGGTAGCGACCCGCACCACCTCAACCGCCAGCCGCCGGGTCGACACTGACGTCCAGAACTCGTCGCGCCCAGTCACCCGACGAGTTCGTGAGCGCGTGCACGAGCCAGCTCGATACTGTTCAACGGGCGACCAGGCGATCGAGCGCGATAACCGGCGGAGCCTGGCGCGGGCGCCGCTCGGGATCGGC
>JANPGL010000731.1:0-4535 GCA_031423915.1 Actinomycetes bacterium
CAACCCCCGCCGATCGAGAGCACCATTTCGCGCAGACACGACGACGCGCGACCCGCACTGGGTCCGGCGAACTTCGGCGGCTGACTCACACGAGTTTGCGAGCACCCTTGGTGGGAGCGGTGCCGTCGAGCTTGATGAGTCGTCTTGCTCGGCGTGTTGCTCCGGATCGGGCATGACAGGTTCCGTGATGGCCGAGCACACGAGGATGATCACGCTCGCCGCCGTCGTTGGCTTCATCGACGATATCCATCGTGGTGATGTCGACGTGCTTGCTGTACTGATGAGCGACGACCATTACCTCGACGTGTTCGACGAGGCGCACTCGTATGCCGTCACGGAGGTTGGGGCAGACCAGTCAGGGGCGCGCCAACCGTGTAGTCGAGACTGGCGCGGCGATCACGTGATCGTGCACCCAGACCGAGTCGAAGCCCAGTCGCTCGGCCTCCTCGGCGACCGCGAGACACCCGTCGACGCCCGGGTCCTCGCCGAAGTCACCGAAGTTCCCGACAAGAGCACCGAACTTCATCGTGTGAGTCTCCTGCTGTCATGTCGCGAATGTAGAGAACGCAATGACAAGCGCGAGCGTGCACGCATCGCGAGCACTCGATCCGGACTCTACAATCCGGATGTAGCGCGGGTCAGCCGTCGGGCAGAATGTCACGGCCGCCGACAGCAGCACCCGAACTGCCGTCCACGCGACAACGCCTCTCGGTCCGACCTCTCAGGGCGAGTTGTGCCGCGTGCACGCGAGGCCGCTCGCGTCGAGTACAACACAGGTATGGCCACTGACACCGAATCGACGCGCAGTCTCGTACGGCAGCTGCTCGACGCGCGCTCGGCCGGCGACGTCGACGCCATCGCCGCCGTCTTGGCCGATGACGCCGTCTGGGTGTTGCCGTCGTCGTCGTCGTTCGGCCCGTTCGAGGGACGCGAGGTCGTCGCCAAGGCCCTCGGTGGCGGTGTGTCGGGTACGCTGTTCGATCAGAACACGGTCCGCCGCGACGTGCGCAAGATCGTGGTCGAGGGCGACACGGCCGTCGTACAGCTGCGGCTCAGTGCCACGACGTTCAAAGCCACCGAGTACATCAACGAGTATTGCTGGGTCTACACATGCCGTGACGGGAAGATCGCCCGTCTCGAGGAGTACGCCGACACCCTGCACGCTGGTCGCGTGTTCGGCACCGTCACATCCTGAGGTGCTGCCAGCGACTCAAGCCCGTCAGGCGACCGAGCCACCCGTCGGCCCCGCGTGCCAAAGCAGCTCCGCTTCCGAGGCTGTGGGGCGGCGGCGCTGAAGCTGCATGGGCCACCCTCGGTGCCGGCACGCTGATCCACCCACCAACAGCTCGGGGTGTGCAGGTGCGCGTGTTGGTGGTGTCAACGGTCGTCGGGTGACCGACCTGACGTGTGGATGGGTCGGCAGGCCGGGCAGGGTGGCTCGGCGCGCGTGGCGGCGGAGGGCGGTCGTCGTTGCTCGGGTTACGCTGTGCTTCTTCGACTCTCGTGTTGGGAGGATCGCATGGTCGACAGTCTCGGCGCTTTGGCGGACGCCAATCTGGCTCACACATGGGCTGCCATCGCCCGGTTGTCCGGTGGACCGGTGGACCGGTTCGGGTCTCTTCAGCTCGCGGCGACCGGGATCCCGGCTGCGTTCTTCAATGGCGCCTACCTCGCCGCCCCGACCGATGATCCCGACGGCTGTATCCGACACGCCATCGAGTTCATGGCCGTGGCCGGGGTGCCATGGTTGCTGTGGATCCGCGAGGGGGTTGACGACGCCCTGATCGCTGCCGGGCGCCGTGCCGGTCTGAGGGATGTGGGCGGGCCACCCGCGATGGGTCTGGCGTCGATCCGCTCGGTCCCGGAACCACCGGCTGGCCTCGAGGTCACCGCGGTCACCGACGCCGCCGGTATCGACGTCCACTGCGAGCTCCTGTCGCGAGCGTTCGAGATGCCAGCCGCGATCGCGCATCGTCTGGTGAACGAACAGACCGTCACCGATCCGACCGTTGGGGTGGTGATCGGTCACGTTGGGGGCGTACCGGTCTCGACCGCGCTCGTCTGCGTGTCCGGTGCCACTGCGGGTATCTACAACGTGGCCACACCGCCCGAGCACCAACGCAAGGGCTACGGCGCGGCACTGACGTGGGCCGCCATCGCAGAGGGTCAGCGGCGTGGGTGTGACCACGCCATCCTGCAGGCGTCCGCTGCCGGCCGACCGGTCTACGAGGCGATGGGCTTCGTCCACCTCGGCCGCTGCGTCCAGCTCGAGGGTCCTCCAGCGGCGTGACACACACCGGCGATCCGGTGCACCTGATGAAGCTGGCAGCGGATCGGCTGGCGCCCGGCCACCAGGATCTGCCCAGAGACGGCCAACGAGGACCGCCCACTGCCGGCCAACTCGTCGCGCTGCGCGGTCAAGGCCGGGACGGCTCGACGACGTGCCTGCGCAGCAGAGGCCTGATCCCGGGCGGACCTCGACAGGTCCCGCGCGAGTGATCTCGTGCGTCCCGTCGCCGGCGTTCGGGGATCGCCGTGTCGCTGCCTGCCGGTGTGACAACACGGCCCGAGGAGACACCACGGCTGAACACACCGTGCACAAGACCGCACCGTCGTTCGTTCGGTTGCCCACCGGATCGTGTGGTCGACGGTCGGCCCATGGGCGCTCGAGCACGACCACCACGCCGGCACCACCAGATTCGTGCGCGGGTTCGACGCCCTGGCCCACCTACGTCTCCGGCGGGACACGGGCGCCACCGTGAGCGACGCCGCGCAGGGCGAGTTCGGATCACCCCCGAAGCCCGGCGCGAAGAGCGGGAACGCACCGAACGACGGCTGCGGGCGCTCGTGACGCAGGGCCAGGCGAAGGGCCCGCAGCGAGGCGAAGACCACCGCCGTCGACCACCCCACACTCGTCGGGTTGGGTGCACCCCCAAAGCGTGTTCCGCTCAGCACATACTTGTCAGAGAGCTACGGTGACGACCTGGAAATCCTGTACATCGCAGCGAGCGGCCAGTCCGACGCGACGAGGGCATCGATCCCGTGGCACCTCGCCGTCAACGGCTCGATCGAGGCCGGTCAGAGCACCGGCATCCTGCTGCTGGGGGATGCGGCGGAGGTATTGGTGCCACAAGTTCGCGACGCGATCGAGGGTCTCGGAATCGCACCTCTCCGTGATCTGCTCTCGAAAGCACGCAACACATCGTTACCGGTGTTCGTTTGAAAGGGATGCGCGATGGCCCGTGCGGTCACCGAAGATGATCTGGCAGCGATAGGCGGGACGTGGGTGTCGCCACCCGATGCCGCCCGTCTGATTGCCGAAGCCGATCGGGTAGTGAGTCTCTGAACTGGGTCGCGCTCGAGCGCCCGCCCGCCTCCTCGATCGCCGAGCGAACGATCACATCGTGCCGGGCCAACGCCGATCGCCTAACCCCCGGATGCCGTTCCCACAGCCGGGTCGAGCCCTCGACATCGGTGAACAAGAACGCCACCATCCCGGTCGGTCGCCTCACACGATCCACCCGCGCATCCTCGCGCAGCACATCGGCTGTTGTGCCAACCGGGCGCACCACTTCACCCAGCCAGCGCCCGCAGCCCGCCCGCCCGGGATCCGGCGAACCCTCGCGCTGGCGGCGTGCCAGAACCGCGCTCGTATTGCGCTCACGCACGGCGGTCGTACAGACGAGCCGACCAGCAGAAGTCGCGCGCACCTGCTGAGGCCGAAGTAGGGCTGGGCGCGCTGGCGCGGATCGCGTCTTGCGGCGTGCCGTTCTCTGGCGCTCTCGACGGGCTTGATGAGTTGAAGCCAGGCCCGTCGATTGAGCGTCAGCCACTCGTCGTCGGCACATGGGGTCAAAGGGCTTGCGCGGCTCGAGCAGGTCGACAGGTGGAGCGTGAGGACGAGGACTTCACCCTTGATGACGTTTGGCTCACCTTCTCGCCGAGGATGAGGGGATTGCTGGCTGCGCGGGTTCGCGACCCAGGTCCCGTCGCAACCGGGCGGACCGGGTTGACCTTCGCCTCTGCCGGACCGGCCCGGGCCGGCGTGTCATGGAAGCGCAGTAGCGGCTCGGGAGGTGGCGCAGTGACACGCAAGCGCACCCGGTTCCTGGTCCGGCTGATCGAGGCGACCGTGGCGACGATGGCGTTCGGCGCCTGCGGGACCAGCGGTGCCCCGCAGACCGCGGCGCCCACGGCTACTGCATCGACGGCCACCGGGTCGACCTCGGCCGCCGCACCGTCGGGCGTGTCGCCGACGAGTGACGCGCGCGCACGGTGCCCACCACCGGCCTCTACGTGCCACCGTTGTCGAACACCTCGCCGACGGTGGCGCGCACCACCACGACCACGACGCCGTGGAGCGGTCCGCCGGCGACCATGGCGCAGCTGTTCGACGGTCTGGCTCGTTCGCTGGCCTCGATCGACGGTGTCCTGCACCTGACGCAGCGCACGACCTGGGAAGGCTCCTTCACCGCGACCAAGACCACCGAATCCTGGGTCGACGGATCTCGTCAGCTCGCTCGGACGTCATGGAC
>JANPGL010000732.1:0-9437 GCA_031423915.1 Actinomycetes bacterium
GATCTCGGCCAGGGCCTGCGTGCAGAACGCACCCGACGTCTGGATCAGGATCACGTCGGGCTTCTTCGCCTCGATGTTCGTGAACTGGTTCGTCAGGTTCGGCGCGTTCGCCTCGTGCAGTTCGTCCACGACCAACTCGACGTTCGTGCCCTTGATGGCCACCTTCACGCCCTTGTCGTAGCTCTTGCCGAAGTCCGAGTTGAACGTCACCGCACCGATCTTGGCGCCGTTCGGGAACTGCTTCTTGATCCACTCGATCCACAGCTGGGCCTCGGTGGTGTAGTCGAGCTGCATGCCCGTGGTCCACGGATGGGCGTCGACGTCACCCCACTGGGCCGCCCCGGTGCCGTTCAGCAGCTGCGGCATGCACTCCTTGTTCGTCGTGTCCCACACGGCCAGGTTGTTCGGCGTACCCAGCGTGACGAACAGACCGGCGTACGACTTCGCGGCGATCGCCTCGTCGACGTTCGCCTTCGTCTTGTCGGCCTGGTACACGTCGTCCTTGGAGTCGACGACGACGTTGCGTCCTCCCGGCGCCTGCCCCGAGTCGCTCAGGTACTTGAAGTAGCTGTTCGCCCCGTCGTACAGCAGGCCGAACCCGGCGAGCGGGCCCGACTTCGGCAACGACATGAACAGCTTGATCTCCTTGTCCGTGATGCCCTGGGTGATGTTCCAGTCGCTCGGGCAGTTCTTCGGGTCGATCTTGAACCCGCCCTTGCCCAGGTACGTCCCATCGGCCTGCTTGCCGTACTTCACGCCGGACGCTGCGGTCGTCGCCGCCGCCTTCGCCGTCGTGGCCGCACCCGCCGTCGTGGCCGCCCCCGCCGCCGTCGTGCCTGCGGCCACCGTCGTACCGGCCGCCTTGGTCGTCGCGGTCGAGCCGCCCCCGCTGCTGCTCCCGCACGCCGACGCGATGAGCCCGAGGCTCAAGGTGCCGACGACGGCGAGCCGTCCTGTCTTCCCCACGTGATTCCCCCTGTTGTGATTGGTACTACCTCGAGAGCCCGTCCCGCGCCCACCGCGCCCCCGGCGCGAAGGGCGCTCCTTCGGGAGGGGCCCGTTCAGATCGCCACACCCACTACCCGAGTGGGTTGGCCATGACCTGATCGGCCTCGGCCGCCGCCACCGCCGCCGGCGGCGTGCCACCTACGTCCTTCAGCCAGCTCGGCTGCGGGATGATGCGGACGAATCGCATGCGAAGTCGTCGGAGCCCGTCCATGACGCCGCCGGGCAGGACGAACACGAACATCACCAGCAGGGCGCCGAAGGCGATGCTCACCACGCCGCCCTTGCCCTGCCGGGTCGCCAGCCAGTTCATGTCGACGCCGAGCAGCGTCTTCTTCGTCGTCAGCTGCTCGAGCAGGTAGCGGACGATCACCACGATGATGGCGCCCGGGATCGCCCCACCGATCGTGGCCACGCCGCCCATCACGAGGCCGATGATCAGCGTGATGCCGAGGTCGACCAGGAAGCTGCCCTGCGACGCGAACGGCTGGGCGTCGCGAGCCATGAGCATCCACCCGGCCGCACCGCAGTAGGCGGCGCTGATTCCGAACGCGAGCACCTTGTAGATCGGCACCGGGACGCCGTTGATGGTGGCGGCCGTGGCGTTGTCACGCAGGGCGACCAGGCCCCGTCCGGCCCGGCTGCGCACCATGTTCCGGGCGGTCAGGAACATGATGGCCGCCACGATCAGCAGCACGTAGTAGCGGTAGCGCAGCGGATCGACGCGATCGCGTGGGTCGAACATCGAATCGAACGGTGCCTTCGGCACCAGCGACGACTTGCCCTTCAGGCCGTTCGAGCCGCCCGTGAAGCTCTCGTACTTCTCGATGAGCGTGGGGAACACGATGCCCAGGGCGAACGTGACCACCACCAGGTAGAGCCCCTTGATGCGCAACGCCGGTAGGCCGACGATGCACCCGACGGCGAAGCACAGGAGCATGGCCAACGGCAGCGCCAGGTAGAACGGCACGCTGTTGTTGGTCATCAGAACCGTCGAGTAGGCGCCGAGGCCGACGAACGCCGAATGGCCGATCGAGATCTGCCCCGAGAACCCGATCAGCAGGTTCAGTCCGAGAATGGCCACTGCGAACGCCAGCGTGCGCTGCCAGTTCAGGATCTGACCGGTCGGGTTGCCGAACCACTTCTCGCCCGGCAGCGTGATGTACGGGAGCGCCAGCAGCACGAGCAGGCCCACGGCCGACGCCGCGGCAACCAGGCCCTTGTGCTGCGACGTGCCCTGACGAACGGTGTACGGCATCAGACACGCTCCACGCGCTTGGACCCGAACAGGCCGTTCGGACGGACGAGCAGGACCAGGATGATGAGCACCAGCGTCGTCGCCAGCACGAGGTCGGAACCGATGAACTTCACGTAGCCGCCGATCATCGTCTGGAGCTGGCCGACGAGCAGCCCGCCGACAACGGCGCCGACGAGGCTGTCGAGTCCGCCGATCGTGGCCGAGGCGAAGGCGAACACGAGGATCTGCGACATGAACAGCGGCTGCAGCTGCGTGGTGCCCGACGACAGGAACAGGCATCCGGCGAGCGTGCCGATGGCGGCGGCGAGGGCCCATCCGAACTGGAGGGTTCGGCCGACGTGCACGCCGACGAGACGGCTCGACTCGATGTTCGACGAGACGGCCCGGAAGGCGAGACCGACCCTGGTGCGGTTGAGCAGCAGCGAGAGCAGCACGGTGGTGATGAGCACCGTGGACCAGATGCCGATCTGGGCGTAGAACACTCGAGCGCCGAAGATGGTCACCACGTCGCCCTTGGTCGAAGGGAACGGGCTCGGGAACCCCTTCGGGTCGGCGAACCAGATGTAGAGCGCCAAGCCGTCGATGACCGACAGCAGGGCGATCGTGATGATCGTGATCGGGAGGTGGTTCGACGGGTCGAACGGTCGGATCAGGACCCGTTCGATGGCCGCGGCCGACAGCGCCGACGCCGCCATCGCCGTGACGATGGCCAACCACACGGGCCAGCTCTGCTCGTTCGACAGGACCCAGGCGATGAAGGTGAAGAACATCGCCAACGAGCCCTGGGCGAAGTTGATGATGCCCGTCGCCTTGTAGATCAGCACGAGTGCCAGCGCCACCGCGCCGTACACGAAACCGTTGCCGAGGCCGTCGAGGAACCGTTTCCAGAACAGCCCCGGACCATCCATCAAGATGAAGATCAGCGACAGGACCACCACGACCCCGCCCGTGATCATCAGCCCGCGCGTGCCGATCTCCTCGGCGCGCGCCTGCATGCGGCCCTTGATGCTCGGTCTGGCACCGGCGCCGGGCGCCGTTGCAACTGCAGAACCCACGTTTCGTCCCCCTCTAGTAGCCCAGGTAGGCGCGGCGCACGGCGTCGTCGCTGCGCAACTGCTCCGCCGTGCCCTGCAACGCGATCTCCCCGACCTCGAGCACGTAGGCCCGGTCGGCGATGTCGAACGCCAAGTTGGCGTTCTGCTCCACCACCAGCATGGTGATGCCCTGCTCCTTGTTCAGCGTCCCCAATCGCCGGAACAGGTCCTGCACGATGATCGGGGCCAGGCCGAGGCTCGGCTCGTCGAGCAACAGCACCTTGGGGCGGCTCATCAGCGCCCGGGCCACGGCCAGCATCTGCTGCTCGCCACCCGACAGCGAACCGGCGAGCTGCGCTCGGCGCTCGGCGAGGCGCGGAAAGACGGAGAACCAGGTGTCCTTGTCGGCCTGGACGCCCGGCTTGTCCTTGCGGGTGAATGCCCCGACCATCAGGTTGTCCTCGACGCTGAGGTCGGGGAACGTGCCGCGCCCCTGAGGCACGTGTGCGACGCCCGAGCGGGCGATGTCGGTGGTCGACTTCTTGCTGATCTCGACACCGTCGAGCTTGATAGAACCGGTCGTGGCCACCATCTGGCAGATGGCCCGGATGGTCGTGGTCTTGCCGGCGCCGTTCGCGCCGAGGATCACCACGACCTCGCCCTGTCGCACCTCGAAGTCGATGCCGTGCAGCGCCCGGATCGGCCCGTAGTTGGCCGTGAGGTTCCGGGCCTCGAGCAACGGCTGCAGCGTCGGCGCGCCGGCCGAAGCTCCCTGGGACTCGACACTGCTCACGCCGCACCTCCGAGGTAGGCCTCGATGACCTTCGGGTTCCGGGACACCTCGGTGGGCACGCCTTCGGCGATCTTGCGGCCGAAGTCGAGGACGACCACGTTGTCGCTGACCCCCATGACCATCGCCATGTGGTGCTCGACCAGGAGCACCGTCAGGTCGTAGTGGTCTCGCAGGTGCTTGACGAGCTCGGCCAGCTGGTCGACCTCGGCGTGGGTGAGGCCCGACGCCGGCTCGTCGAGCATGAGCAGCTTCGGGCGGGCGGCGAGCGCTCGGGCCAGCTCGACCCGCTTGAGGGTGCCGTACGGCAGGCCGGCGGCGCGCTGGAAGGCGATCGACGCCAGGCCCAGCTCTTCGAGGATCTCGTAGCCGCGCTTGGCGAGGGACTGCTCCTCGCGCTTGGTGCCGAATCTGAACGCCGATCGGAGGAACCCGGCGGTGCCCTGCGTGTGGGCTCCGACCATGACGTTCTCGAGGACCGTGAGCGCCGGCCACAGCGCCAGGTTCTGGAAGGTGCGGGCCACGCCGTGCCGGCAGATCTGGTCGGCGCGGACGGTCAGCATGTCCTGGCCGTCGAACCGGATGGTGCCCGACGTCGGCTGGTACACCCGGCTGATCACGTTGAACATCGTCGTCTTGCCCGCACCGTTCGGACCGATCAATCCGAGGATCTGCTGGGGCTCGATGCTGAACGTCAGCCCGTCGAGTGCGACGATCCCACCGAACCTCACCGATACGTTGTCGACTTCGAGCAAGGCCACTCGGTCACCCCCCGGGACACGGACTAGTGACGCAATGTAAGTGGCCGAGCGCACACGATCAAGCACCAGGTGTGCCTGACATCACATTGCGATGTCAGCAGACAGATGCCTGCACCGTGCAACTACAACGTGGGTGGACGACTACCTTCACCGCGAGCCTCACTCCCTCGCACGATGAATCAGGAGCAGACCGTGACCGTGGCCGACATCGACGCCTTTCGCGACGAGGTGCGCACCTGGCTGGCAGCCAACGCCGAACCGCTCGCCGCCACCTCGAGCGACGAGGACGAGGTCGAGCTGGGGTGGGGCGAAGGATCCGACGACGTCTCGGTGTTCCACGACATCGACGACGACGAGGAGCGCCGACGTCTGACCGCGTGCCAGACCTGGCAGCGCAAGAAGTACGACGCCGGGTACGCCATGATCAACTGGGCCACCGAGCTCGGCGGCCGTGGCCTGCCGAACAGCTTCGTGCGCGCGTACAACACCGAAGAGTCGCGCTACGTCGTGCCGAGCGGCGGCGAGCTGCCACCCACGTCCATGGGCCTCATCGCCACGACGGTCTCGGTGTACGGCACCCCCGAGCAGAAGGCGCGCTGGATCCCGTCGCTCATGCGTCAGGACGAGTACGGCTGCCAGCTGTTCTCGGAACCGTCAGCGGGGAGCGACCTGGCGTCGCTCACCACCAAGGCCGTCCGCGACGGCGACGAGTGGGTGCTCGAAGGCCAGAAGGTGTGGACGTCCGGCGCCCGCTTCGCGCAGTGGGGCCTCGCCATCACCCGCACCGACTTCGACGTGCCCAAGCACAAGGGCATGACCGCGTTCATGGTGCCGCTCGACGCGCCGGGCGTGGACATCCGGCCCATCCGGCAGTCCTCCGGCGGCTCCAGCTTCAACGAGGTCTTCCTCACGGGCGTGCGGCTGAACGACGCCGACTACCGGCTCGGCGCCGTCGGCGACGGCTGGCGCGTCGCGCTCACCTGCCTCGGGTTCGAGCGTGACCACTCTTCCGGTGGTGGTGGCGGCGGAGGAACGGGCGGCGGGTTCAAGAAGGTGCTCGACTGCGCCCGCCACTTCGGACGCACCGGCGACCCGGTGACGCGCCAGGTGCTCGCCGACCTGTACATCCAGCAGAAGGTCACCCAGCTCACGAACCGGCGCGCCGCGTCAAAGATGCGCGCCGGGCAGACCCCGGGGCCCGAGGCGTCGCTCGGCAAGCTGATGTGGACGGCCAACATGGCCCGCGTCTCCGACGCCATCTCCGGCATCCTGGGCCCGAAGCTGGTGGCCGACACCGGCGAATGGGGCACGTACGCGTGGTCGGCCCACGTGCTGGGCGCACCGGGCTACCGCATCGCCGGCGGCAGCGACGAGATCCAGCGCAACATCATCGGCGAGCGCGTGCTCGGCCTGCCGGCCGAGCCGCGCGTCGACAAGGACGTCTCGTTCTCGCAGGCCCAGCGGGCGGCGCGGGGCGGCTGACCGGCCGCCGCCGCGGCTGCGTGGCAACCTGTGCACATGAGCGCCACCGTGGTCGACGCCGGGGTCGAGACCGAGGAACGTCCCCCGTTCGACTGGCGTGTCCTGGCCGCCTGCGTCGCCACCGGCCTGCTCGGCCTCGGGCTCGGGCTGATCGTGAACCGCCACACGGAGCGGTCGGCGAGCTCGGTCGACGTCGGCTTCCTCCAGGACATGCGGTACCACCACGAGCAGGCCGTCGGCATGAGCCTCATGCTGCTCGGCAAGCCCGCCGACGGCGCCAGCCCCTCGGTGCGCCAGGCGGCCCGCGAGATCGTCCAGTCGCAGGCGTTCGAGGGTGGGCGCATGGCCGAGATGCTCCGCAGCTTCGGTGCCGCCGTCGCCAACGAGGGCGACACGGCCATGGGGTGGATGGGCATGGCGGTGCCGCTCGACGAGATGCCGGGGATGGCCACCTCCGACGAGACCGCCGAGCTGAGCGTCGCCCAAGGCCGCGCCGCCGACCTGGTCTTCATCCGGCTGATGATCGCCCACCACGAGGGCGGGCTCCACATGGCGGAAGATGCCCAGGCGCGCGCCAGCGACGACACGGTGAAGCGCTTCGCGGCGGGGATCGTCGACGGCCAGACGAAGGAGATCGCGGAACTTCGCACCATCGCGGCCAAGCTCTGACGTGATCGCCAGCGGCCCGGTAGCGTCGTCGAACGTGCCTGGTCGCCGATCCTCCTCCCCCGTCGTGCCGGCCGCCCCGACGACCCTGGCCGCCATCGACGTCGGCACCAACTCGTTCCACCTGGTCGTCGCCCGTGTCCTGCCCGACGGCGGCTTCGATGTACTGACCCAGGAGAAGGAGATGGTTCGTCTCGGGCGAGGCGGCGGCGACATGAAGGAGTTGTCGCCCGACGCCATCGACCGGGGCGTCGCCGCACTGGCCCGCATGCGCCGCATCGCGGCGGCATCGGGGGCACCGGTCCGGGCCGTCGCCACGTCGGCCGTGCGCGAGGCCGCCAACCACGACGTGTTCATCCGCCGGGCCCGCGACGAGGCCGGCGTCGACGTCGAGGTGATCTCGGGCGTCGAGGAGGCCAGGCTCATCCACCTCGGCGTGCTCCAGGCGCTCCCGGTCTACGACAAGCGCGTCCTGCTGTGCGACATCGGCGGCGGGTCCACCGAGCTCCTGCTCGGCCAGCGCGGGGTGGTGCAGGCCGCCCGCAGCTTCAAGCTCGGCGCCGTACGGCTCACCGACCGGTTCCTGCCCGACGGGAGCGGCGACCGCAGGGCCGTGGCGGCGTGCCGGTCGTTCGTCCGCTCGCTGGTGTGGCCGTTCCATCGCGAGGTCGTCGCGCACGGCTTCGACGTGTTCGTGGCGTCGTCCGGCACCGCCGAGGCCGTGGCCTCCATGGCCCAAGCCGCCGGCGGTCGGCCCGCACCCAAGACCCTGAACGGCTACGTGGTCGACGCCGACGCCGTGCGCCACGTCGTCGACCGGTTGGTGTCGGCCCGCACCCCCGCCCAACGCGCCGCCATCGCCGGCCTCGACCCGAAGCGCGTCGACATCATCCTGGCGGGCGCGCTCGTCCTCGAGGGCGTGATCGACGCCTTCGGCGTGGATGCCCTCACCATCTCGGGCTACGCGCTGCGCGAAGGCGTGCTCCTCGACGCCCTGCAGCGCTACGAGGGCGGCCAGCTGCACCACCTGAGCGACCTGGCCCGGCGCAGCGTCCAGCGGCTCGTCGACCAGTGCGACGAGGAACCGGGCCACTCCGCGCACGTCGCCGCGCTCGCCGTGCGGTTGTTCGACGAGACGGCACTCGTCCACGGGCTCGACCGGGGCTGCCGCGAGTACCTCGAAGCCGGTGCACTGCTGGCCAACGTCGGGCTGTTCGTGTCGCACAGCCAGCACCACCTGCACAGCTACTACCTGATCCGCCACAGCGACCGGCTGACCGGCCTCACCGACAGCGAGATCGAGATCATCGCCCAGGTGGCGCGCTACCACCGCAGGTCGGGTCCGAAGGACCGCCATCCTGCCTTCGCCGCGCTCGCCCCGGCCGACCAGCACGTGGTGCGCACGCTCGCCGGCCTGCTGCGCGTCGCCATCGGGCTCGACCGGGGGCACGAGGCCCACGTGGCCGATGTGAAGACGCACATGGTCGGCGGGGAGCTCGTCGTCGAAGCGGTGGCTTCCGACGGAGCCGACGTGTCGCTCGAGCTGTACGCCGCCAACGAGCGCAGCGGCCTGCTCGCCGAGGTGCTCGCCCGGGCGGTCGTCGTGCGCGCCGCCACGTGAGCCGACCCCACCGGCTCGCCCCGGTGGCCGTAGCGTGGTTCGCGTGCGCTGTTCCCCCCGCCTCCGCCGCTCCCGCCTCGCCGCGCTGACCATCACCGCCGCCCTCGTCGCGGGCGCGTGCTCGAGCAGTGGCGGCGCCACGCCCGGGTCGACGACGACGGTGGCCGCCGCCACCAGCAGCACCACGGCCGCCGCTTCGCCCGCGGGCACCAGCGCGGGCGCCGCCACGGTGCCCACCGGCGACATCCCCTCCGAGTTCTTCGTCGCTCCCGACTCGCTGCCCGCCAGCAAGCCCGGCGACATCCTGCGCACCCGGCCGATCGCCGCGCCCGCCGGCACCAAGGGCTACGCCGTGCTGTACCGGTCGACGACCGTCGACGGCTCGCCCACCGCCGTGTCGGGGGTGGTGTTCACCCCAGACACCGCGGTGACCGGCACGCGCGACATCCTCGCCTGGGCGCACGGCACCACCGGACTCGGCGACTCGTGCGCCACCTCGCAGCAGTTCGCCACCGGCACGGCGGTCGAGCTCGCCATCGTGACGTTCGTCGCCCAGCAGGGCCTGGTCTTCGTGGCCACCGACTACCAGGGGCTCGGTACCCCGGGACCCCATCCGTACCTCGTCAACCAGGCCGCCGGTCGCGACGTGCTCGACTCGATCCGCGCCGCCCAGTCGTTGCCCGGCGCCGGCACGTCGGCGGCGTCGCGATCGGTCGTGTGGGGACACTCGCAGGGCGGAGGCGCGGGGGCGGTGGCCCCCCCGGGGCGGCCCACCACTTAGCCGGGGCGGCGGGTGCAAAGGGGCCCCCAGGGCGCCCCC
>JANPGL010000733.1:0-3973 GCA_031423915.1 Actinomycetes bacterium
GGTCGATGCGGAAGATCTGGTCCTCGGCGAAGGCGTCGTGGAGGATCTGGTTGAGCTCCACGGCCGACGACAGGTCCCGCCCGAACGGCTTCTCGACCACGACGCGCCCGCGCTTGTTCAGCCCGAGGGTGGCCAGCGAGCTGATGACCAGCTCGAACGCTGACGGCGGGATGGCCAGGTAGAACACGGCGTTGGTCGAGCCGAGCCGATCGAGCGTGTCGCGCAGCGAGCGGAACGTGTTCATGTCGGCGTAGTCGCCCGTGACGAGGTCGAGCGTCTTCACCGTCTGCGTGACCGTGATGGGGTCGGGGTCCTTGACGAACGTCTCGATCGATTCGCGGGCGTGCTGCTTGAAGGCTTCGTCGGTCCACGAGTCGCGCGCGACGCCGATGATCGGCACACCGAGGCGCCCATGGCGCGCCATGTCGTACAACGCGGGGAAGAGCTTGCGCTTGGAAAGATCGCCCGTCGCCCCGAACAGCACCAGCGCGTCGGCAGGTTCCGGGTTCACGCCGTGCCCTCCGTCTTGGGCTTCTCGTGGTGGCCGCCGAACTGCTTGCGCATGGCCGACAGCACCTTGTTGGCGACGTCGTCGTTGTCGCGGCTGGTGAAGCGGGAGAACAGCGCTGCGGTGATGACCGGCGCCGGGATGCCCTCGTCGATGGCGGCGAGCGCCGTCCAGCGACCCTCGCCCGAGTCGGAGACGCGACCCTGGAAGCCCGAGAGCTGTGGGTCCTCGTGCAATGCGGCGGCCGTCAGGTCGAGCAGCCACGAGGCCACCACGCTGCCGCGCCGCCACACCTCGGTGACGGCCGACAGGTCGAAGTCGTACTGGTAGTACTGCGGGTCGCGCAGCGGCGTGGTCTCGGCGTCGTGGGTCTGGTCGACCTTGCCCAGGCCGGCGCCGGCCAGGATGTTGAGGCCCTCGGCGTAGGCGGCCATGAGCCCGTACTCGATGCCGTTGTGGACCATCTTCACGAAGTGGCCGGCACCGCTCGGGCCGCAGTGGAGCCAGCCGTTCTCGGCCTGGGCGAGCGCGCCCGTGCGACCCGGGGTGCGTTCGGCCGCGGCGACACCGGGCGCGAGGACGTCGAGCATCGGGGCCAGGCGCCCGACGGCGAGCGGGTCACCGCCGACCATCATGCAGTAGCCGCGGTCGAGGCCGAACACACCGCCCGAGGTGCCGACGTCGACGTAGCTGATACCGGCCGCGGAGAGGGGGACCGCACGGTCGACGTCGTCTCGGTAGTAGCTGTTGCCGCCGTCGATGATCGTGTCGCCCGGCGACAGCAGCGGCGCCAGCCTGTCGATCGTGCCCTGGACGAACGCGGCGGGGACCATGATCCAGATGTTGCGCGGCGCGCTCAGGGCGCCGACGAGCGCCTCGAGGCTGGTGGCGGGCACCGCGCCTTCGTCGGCCAGGTCGGTCGCCGCCACCGGGTTCACGTCGTAGGCCACGCACCGAACGCCGCCGCGCATCAGGCGGCGGACCATGTTGGCGCCCATCCGGCCGAGGCCGATCATCCCGAGTTCCATGCCGGAAACACTTGCACGGTTCGCGCTGCGTCGCGCTTCGAGGGATGGTTCTGCCAAGATCGGGCGCCATGGCGACCCGCCCCGAGATCGACCTCGCCGGCGCGGCTCGCGCTCACCGCCGGGTCGCCGCGCTGGCGGCGATCTTCGACGACGACACGGTGCGCCGGCCGTCGCTCCTGCCGGGCTGGACGGTGGGCCACGTGCTCACCCATCTCGCCCGGAACGCCGACGGCCTGCGGGGCATGGTCGAGGCCGCGGCCGCCGGCCGGGTGGGCCTGATGTACCCGGGTGGGCTCGACCAGCGGGCGGCCGACATCGAGGCCGGGGCGGCCCGCCCGGCCGCCGACCTGGCCGCCGACGTGGTCGCCGCCGGCGCCGCGCTCGAGACGGCGTGGTCGCGTCTGACCGACGACATCTGGATCACCGGCAAGGGCCGGGCCCCGCTGGGGGAGAGGGCGGTGCGCGACCTGCCCTTCACGCGCTGGCGAGAGGTCGAGCTGCACCTGGCCGACCTCGGCCTGGCGTCGTTCTCGTTCGACGACTGGGACGCCGAGTACGTGCGCCGCGAGCTGCGCCTGCAGGTCCTGGGCTTCCGGGCCCGTCGCCCGATGGGCGACCCCGACCTGCCTCCGGCCGCGCTGTCGCTGTCGCCGGCCCGTCGCCTGGCGTGGCTCGTCGGCCGTCTCCCTGTCCCGCAGCTCGGCGACCCCGGCCCCTGGTCCTGACCCGGAGCAGCCTGTCGGGTCGGCGGCGGCCGGGCTACCCGTCGAGGAGGACGACGTGGTGGGGCATGGCCGTGGTGGCGTCGACCCAGCCCTCGCCCTCGACCACCATGGCCATCGACTCGTAAAAGCCGATGGCCGAGTCGCGGGCGTTGGCCCAGATCACCTGCGCGCCGGCGGCCCGGGCGCGCTCGATGCCGTCGGCCAGCAGGACGCGACCGAGGCCCGTGCCCTGGAGGGAGGTGTCGACCGCCATGGCCCGGAAGCGCCAGCCCGCCAACCCCGGGCGCAAGGGCGTGTCCTGCGGGCAGAAGCTCACGCACGCCACCAGTTCACCCTGGCGTCGGCCGGCGAGGTGGAACACGCCGGGCAGGTCGTCCTCGGCCAGGCGCGGGTCGGTCGACGGCGTACCGACGCGCAGCACGCGGGCGCGTACCGGCAGGATCTCGTCGACGGTCGCCTCGGTGACGACCAGCCCGGCGCTCACTGCTTCGAGAGGTCGAGCAGGCGGCTGAGCGGCTGCAGGTCGAACGGTGCGCCGACGCCGAGGATCAGGTGCGTGATGCCGGCATCGACGTACTGCTGCGGATCGATCTCGGCGTCGATCAGCGCGGTGCGCTCGATCTCGGCGGGGTCGCGTCCGAGCTCGGCGCACCAGGCGTCGATCACCTCGTTCTTGTGGGCCAGCACGTCGGGCGTGCCGATGCCGTTCCACATGTGGGCGTGCTCGGCGACCATCTTCAGCGTGCGCTTCTCGCCGCCGCCACCGATGAGGATCGGCAAGGGCCCGACCGGGCGAGGGTTGAGCTTGCCGAGGCGTTCCTTGATGCGGCCGATGCCCGCCTCGAGCTCGGACAGGCGCCGGCCGGCGGTGCCGAAGTCGTAGCCGTACTCGGTGTAGTCGCGGGCGAACCAGCCGGCACCGAGGCCGAGCACGAGCCGGCCGCCCGACAGGTGGTCGATGGTGCGGGCCATGTCGGCCAGCAGCTCGGGGTTGCGGTAGCTGTTGCACGCCACCATCGCACCGAAGCGGGCGTGCGACGTGGTGACCGCCATGGCCGCCAGCAGCGACCAGCCCTCGAAGTGCGTGGCCTCGGGATCGCCGTAGAGCGGATAGAAGTGGTCCCACACCCACAGCGAGTCGACCCCCATCGCGTCGGCCGCCTGCCAGGCCTTGCGGAGGTCGTCGGTGGTGGTGGCCTGGGGATGGAGCTGCACGCCGATCTTCATGGGGCGCCTTTCGGGGTCGTGGTCAACGGGGAGAACCTATCGGCGTACCATCGTTACGTGGATGCGCAGCAGCTCGTCGGCCTGCTCGCCGAACCGGTCCGCCGTCGCGTGGTCTCCGCCCTGGTACTAGGCGCGCAGAGCATCTCCGACCTCGTCGAACGCACGGGTGATCCCGGCCCTGCGGTGATCAAGGCGCTCGACCGGCTCAGCCGCGACGGCCTCGTGCTGGTCGACGGTGCCGCGGTGCACCTCGTCGAGTCGGCCTTCACCGACGTGGCACGTCAGAAGCAGGCACCGACGCCCGGCATCGAGGGCCCTGCAGCGGCGGGCGACCCCGAGACCGCAGCGGTCCTGCGGGCGTTCTTCAAGGAGGGCCGCCTCACCTCGATCCCCACGGTGCGCAAGAAGCGGTTGGTGGTGCTCGACGTGCTGGCGAACCGGTTCGAGCCCGGCCAGCTGTACTCCGAGGCCCGCGTGAACCTCAT
>JANPGL010000734.1:0-21402 GCA_031423915.1 Actinomycetes bacterium
GCGCTCGGCGGCAAGGTCGGGTTGTCGGACCGCGTCACGGGCGACGTCGGCGACGGGCTGAAGCTCACGATCACGGCGCGCCTGCCGGGGCGCGTCGACGACTCCAACGGCACCGTGGCCGCCGACGGGACGTCGGTGTCGTGGACGCCCGACCTGCGCGCCGGTCAGACCGCCGAGCTACGTGCCTCGTTCGTTCGGCGCGACGGGGATGCGCTGTCGGCCCGCACCCGGGCCAAGGCGGCCCGGATCGGCCTGGCCGTCTGGGGTGGCGTGCTCGTGCTGGCCGCCGTCGGCGGGGGCCTGTGGCTGGTGTCGCGCCGCCGTCCGGCCAGCCGCCCGGGCAGCCAACCGGGCTCGCCCCCGTCGCCGTACGTCTGACGTCGTGGTCCCCGACGATCTGCTGCCCCATCTGCGCCGGGCGCGCGACCTGGCCGATCGTCGCTACGCCGAGCCGCTCGACCTCCGCGCGTTGGCCGCCACCGCCTGCGTGTCGAAGCACCACTTCGTCCGCTCGTTCACCGCCACCTACGGCGAGAGCCCGATGCGGTACGTCGGCCGGCGCCGCATCGAGCGCGCCCAGGATCTGTTGCGGGCCGCCAACCTGACGGTCACCGAGGTGTGCATGCTCGTCGGCTACTCGAGCCTCGGCTCGTTCTCGACCCGCTTCCGCCAGCTGGTGGGCGAGACGCCGACGCAGTACCGCGACCGCTGGGCCGCCACGAACGGGCCGCGCATCCCCGGCTGCTTCCTGTTCATGCGCGGCATCGACCGGGTGACGGCAACGGAGCAATCGGGGAGAAGCCCTGGCGGCACGGCATCCGTACGCTGACGCCATGATCACGAACGTTTCGCTCGTCACGGTGTGGGTCACCGACCAGCAGGAGGCCAAGGACTTCTACGTCGACAAGCTCGGCTTCGTCGTCAACACCGATGTGTCGATGGGCGACGGGTTCCGCTGGCTCTCGGTGTCGCACCCGAGCCAACCCGAGCTGGAGCTGACGCTCATGAAGCCGGGCCCGCCGCTCGACGAGGAGGACGCCGCCGCCTTCCGCCGCATGATGGCCAAAGGCAGCCTGGTGGCCGCAGGCGTGGCCACCGACGACTGCCATGCCACGTTCCGCGAGCTGTCGGCCAAGGGTGTCGAGTTCGTCCAGGAACCCGCCGACCGCCCGTACGGCGTGGAGGCCATCCTGCGCGACTCGTCGGGCAACTGGCTGGTGCTCGTCGAGCAGCGCCCGTTCGCCGGCGGCGACTTCCCGCACGGCTGAACGCGCGGTCGTCAGGGGACGCGCGGGCCATCCGGCAACCTCGTGACACCCCCCGAGTACCGTCGCCGAGGTGGCCCGCCTGAAGACCGTCTACCGCTGCTCGTCGTGTGACACGACCCATCCGAAGTGGTCGGGGCGGTGTCCGGCGTGCACCGAGTGGAACACGCTGGTGGAGGACGTCGAAGAGGTGGGCGGTGGCGCCCGCACGATGTCGGGCGCCGCGGGCCTGCCCCGGGTCGAGCCGCCCGTGCCCATCACCGAGGTCGACGCCCAGGCCGGCCAGCCCGTCCCGTCGGGCGTGCCCGAGCTCGACCGCGTGCTCGGCGGCGGCCTCGTGCCCGGCTCGGTCACGCTGCTCGGCGGCGAGCCGGGCATCGGCAAGTCGACGCTGCTGCTCCAGGTCCTGGCGGCCCGGGCGTCGTCGGGCCAGCGCGTGCTCTACGTATCGGCGGAGGAGAGCCGGCAGCAGGTGCGGTCGCGGGCCGAGCGGCTCGGCGCGCTCCACCCCTCGTTGCTGCTCACCAGCGAGACGGCGATGCCCCACGTGCTGGCGGCCATCGCCTCCACCGAGGCCGAGCTGGTCGTCGTCGATTCCATCCAGTCGGTGTCCGACCCCGAGCTGGGCTCGGCGCCCGGGTCGGTGGTCCAGGTGCGCGAGTGCGCCCACCGTCTGGTGCAAGAGGCCAAGCGCAGCGGCGTGCCCATCATCCTGGTGGGCCACGTCACCAAAGAAGGCGGCCTGGCCGGTCCGCGCGTCCTCGAGCACGTGGTCGACACGGTGCTCGCCTTCGAAGGTGAGCGTCACCATGCGCTGCGTCTGCTGCGCGCCGCCAAGCACCGGTTCGGCCCGACCAGCGAGCTCGGCCTGTTCGAGATGCGCGAGGCCGGCATGATCGGGGTGCCCGACCCCAGCGGCCTGTTCCTGGCCGACCGCCGTCCGGGCCTGCCCGGCTCGGCCGTGGTGCCCACGCTCGAGGGCCAGCGCCCGCTGCTGGTCGAGGTGCAGGCGCTCGTGACCCCCTCGCCGCTCGGCATGCCGCGTCGCTCGGCCCAGGGGCTCGATTCGGGTCGCCTGGCCATGCTGCTGGCCGTGCTCGAGAACCGGGCCGGGCTCGCCTCGGGCGCGGCCGACGTGTACGTGTCGGCCGTCGGCGGCGTGAAGCTGTCGGAGCCCGGCGCCGACCTGTCGGTGTGCCTCGCGCTGGCGTCGGCCATGGTCGGCAAGCCGCTCCCCGAAGGGCTGGTGGCGTGCGGCGAGGTGGGCCTGGGCGGCGAGCTGCGCCAGGTCGGTCAGCTGCCCCGTCGCTTGGGCGAGGCGTCCCGCCTGGGGTTCACCAAGGCGCTCGTGCCGGCATCCGGTCCCAACGAGATCGGGGGCATGCGGGTCCGACGTGTCGAGAGCCTGTCCGATGCGCTCGTCGCCGTGGGCCTGGTCGCGATCGAGACCCGGGCCACCTCGGCGCGCCCTGCGTGACAGCTGCCCCGCCGCACGTGCCGTGCCAGGCCCTAGAATCGATCCATGCCTGGCCCGTACACCGCTGCGCTCCATGCCGCGCTGGCCAAGGTGGCGCCCGGCACGCCGCTGCGCGAAGGCCTCGACCGCATCGTGCGGGCCAAGATGGGTGCCCTCCTCGTCATCGGTGAAGGCCCCGAGGTGCTGTCCATCTGCTCGGGTGGTTTCCTCCTCGACGCCGCATTCAGCCCCCAGCGACTCAGCGAGCTGGCCAAGATGGACGGCGCCATCGTCATCACGTCCGATGTCACCCGCATCGCCCGGGCGAACGTCCACCTGGTGCCGAACCCGAACACCCCCACGAGCGAGACCGGCACCCGCCATCGCACGGCCGAGCGCGTGGCCCGCTCCATCGACGTACCGGTCGTGAGCGTGAGCGAGGACATGGGCCTCATCGCGGTGTACGTGGGCGAGCGGAAGCACGCGCTCGAGGAGATCCCGCGTCTGCTCAACCGGGCCAACCAGGCGCTGCAGACGCTCGAGCGGTACAAGGCCCGCCTCGACGACGTGTCCGGCACGCTGTCCGCCCTCGAGGTGCAGGACCTCGTGACGGTGCACGACGTGGCCACGGTGCTGCAGCGCAGCGAGATGGCGCGTCGCATCTCGTCGGAGATCACCAACCACGTCGTCGAGCTCGGCGTCGACGCCCGGCTGATCCAGCTCCAGCTCGACGAGCTGATGGGCGACGCCGAGGACGAGCGCTGGAGCGTGCTGCAGGACTACTGCGACTGCCCGACCGAGGAGGACATCGACCGAGCGCTGGCCCGGCTCAGCGCCCTCGACACCGAGCTGCTGCTCGACCTCCACAACGTGGCGCGCGTGCTCGGGCTCGACGACGGTGTCGAGGCCTCGCTCGACCGCAGCGTGGCGCCGCGCGGCTACCGGCTGCTGGCCAAGCTGCACCGGCTGCCCGAGGACGTGATCGAGTCGGTGGTGGCCCGCTTCGGCAGCCTGCACCGCATCATGCGAGCCACGGTCACGGACCTCGACTCGGTGGCCGGGGTCGACGAGGAAGGCGCCCGTTCCATCAAGGACGGGCTCACCCGGCTGGCCGAGACCAGCATCCTCGACCGCTACAGCTGACGTTCGTCCGCCACGCCATCGTCCACGCCTGGGTCGGTTCGTCACCTGCGGGGATAAGGTCGCCGCATGGGGGCGCTCGTCGTCATCTTCATCGTGGTACCGCTGCTCGAGCTGTGGACGCTCGTCCAGGTGGCGCGCGCCATCGGGGCCGTGCCGGCGCTGCTGATCCTGGCTGTGGTGTCGATCGCCGGCGCCGCGCTCGTGAAGCGCCAGGGCCTCGCCGTCCTCGGTCGCATCCGCGCCGAGCTCGACGACCGGCGCATGCCCACCGACCACCTGGCCGACGGCGCCCTGCTGCTGGGGGCGGGCGTGCTGCTGACCGTCCCCGGCTTCGTCACCGATGCCGTCGGCCTCGTGCTGCTGGTGCCGCCCGTCCGCCGGGGCGTGGCCTCGGTGCTGCGGCGCCGCTGGTCGCGCAAAGGACGGGTCGTGGCCGCCACGTACACCGGCGCCATCATCGACACCGAGACGACGGGGGGCGATCGGCCCACCCCACCACCACCGCAGGAGCTTCCGCGCCCATGAGCCAGCCGTCCGAGCCCGTTCCCGCCACGAAGCCGTTGCGGGAAGCCGCCACCGTCATGCTGCTGCGGGACGCACCCGACGGGCTCGAGGTGTTCATGATGCGCCGAACACTGAACGCGGCGTTCGTGGGTGGCGCCTACGTGTTCCCCGGCGGCGCGGTCGACCCGCACGACCGTCAGGAGGACGTGAGCGAGCGGTGCATCGGGCTCACCGACGCCGCCGCCAGCGACCTGCTCGGCGTGGACCGGGGCGGGCTCGCCTACTGGGTGGCGGCGCTGCGCGAGTGCTTCGAGGAGGCCGGGGTGCTGCTGGCCCGCGACGCCCGGGACCACGTGCTGTCGTTCGCCGACGAGACCACTGCGGCCCGCTTCAACGGCTTCCGTCACGCCGTGCACGACGGTGAGCTGCGGCTCGTGGACCTGTGCGGCGACGAGGGTCTCCGCCTGGCCACCGACGACGTGCGCTACGTGAGCCACTGGGTCACGCCGGTCGGCGAACCGCGCCGGTTCGACACGCGCTTCTTCGTGGCCCGCGCTCCCGCCGAGCAGGTGCCGCTGCACGACGACAACGAGACGATCGACAGCCTGTGGGTGAACCCGGCCGCCGCACTCGAACGGCACCGGGCCGGCGAGCTGTTCATGATCTTCCCGACGATCAAGAACCTCGAGTTCCTGGCCCCGTTCACGGCGTGCGCCGATGTGCTGGCCGCCGCCGACGCCATCGGGCGCCCACCGATGATCCTGCCCCGCATCGTGAAGCGGGGCGACGGGATCGCCGTGCTCGTTCCCGGCGACGACGGCTACGACGACGCGGCGTTGGCCGACGTGGACCTACCGTCGAAGGGCGCATGACCACCTCGCTTCCCGACCGGCTCCTGACGGGCCTCGGCCAGGCGGTGCTCGACGCGCTCCCCGGCCCCGGCGGCCTGCTCGACGCCGACGGGCACCTGGTGGTGGTGAACGCCCGCTGGGACCGCGCCCGCCCCTGGGCGAACCTGGAGGACGTCCGCTTCGTGCCGGGCGACGACCTGCTCGGGACGCTCGACGCGCTGCGCCTGCGGTCGCTGCCGTCGCCCTCGGTCGTGTCCCTCGACAACCTGCTGGCGGCGTTGCGTCGCGTGCTCGACGGCGTGTCGGTCCGCGAGCAGGTCATCGCCGACCACCCCGACGGCGACGGCCACACGGAGTTCACCGTGTCCCGCCTGCCGGACCCGCCGGGCGGCGCGCTGCTGCTCATCGCCGACCCCGACGAGCGCGAGGTCAGCGACGAGCGCTTGGCCATCGCGCTCACCCACGACCGCCTCACGGCGCTGCCGAACCGCACGCTGTTCGCCGATCGGGTGGCGGGCGCGCTGGCCCGGCCGAGCCGGGGACCGGTCACGGTCGTCCACCTCGACCTCGACCGCTTCCGCATGGTGAACGCACTCGTCGGGTCGGCCCACGCGGACGACGTGCTGGCCCGTGTCGCCCGCCGGTTGGCCGGAATGCTGCAGAGCGGCGAGAGCGCCGGTCGCGTGGGCGACGACGCGTTCGCCATCGTGTCGGAGGTGCTGGCCTCCGAGACCGAGGCGCTCGGTCTGGCGGCGCGCCTGCTGAACCGCCTCGAGGTGCCGATCCTGGCCGCCGATCAGGAGATCGTCGTGTCGGGCTCGGTCGGGGTGGCCGTGGCCGAGCCGGGCGACCGCCCGACCGCCGGCGATCTGATGCGCGACGCCGAGCTGGCCAGCACGCTGGCCAAGTCGCGCGGCGGCGCCCAGGTGGCGGTGGCCCACGTGGAGCTGCGCGACGAGTCGGCGCACCGCGCCGAGCTCGAGCAGGGCCTGCGCCGTGCGCTCGAGCGCGACGAGCTGCACCTGGTGTTCCAACCCGAGGTGTCGCTCGAGTCCGGTCGCGTCGTCGGCGCCGAGGCGCTGCTGCGCTGGCAGCACCCCGAGCTGGGGGCGTTGGCGCCGTCGACGTTCATCGGCGTCGCCGAGGAGACCGGCATGATCCATCGGGTGGGCGAGTGGGTGCTGCGCGAGGCGTGCCGCGCCGCGGCGTCGTGGTCGTTGCCGGCCGACACCGACGGGTTGTACGTGGCCGTCAACGTGTCGGGCCACCAGCTCGTGGATGCCTCGCTCATCGAGCTGGTCGACGAGGTGCTGGCGGCCACGGGGCTGCCGGCGCAGCGCCTCTGCCTCGAGGTCACCGAGTCGGTGATGCTGTCGCACCTCGGCATCGCCCACGAGACGCTGACCCAGCTGCGCGACCGGGGCGTGCGCATCGCGCTCGACGACTTCGGCACCGGGTACTCGTCGTTCGAGTACCTGCTGCGCCTCCCGATCGACCTCGTGAAGCTCGACGCCTCGTTCGTGTCGCGCCTCGTGAACGACCCGCACGATCGTGCCGTGGTCGAGGCCATGGTGGGCCTGTCCCGCCGCCTCGGGCTGCAGATCGTGGCCGAAGGCGTGGAGGACACCGAGCAGCGCGCCGCGCTCGCCGCCATCGGGTGCGACGTGGTCCAGGGCTTCGAGACCGGCCGCCCGGGCGACGAGGCGGCGCTGCTCGGCGCCGTGTGGCGTCGGGCGCTCGGCGTCACCTGGTGACCGGGCCCCGCGGCCCCTTGCGTTGGCCGGCCGGTCCGGGGTCGGCCAGGATGGTCGGGTGACGAAGGCCCGGCCCACCCTGCGCGTCGCCACGCGCGGCTCCGAGCAGGCTCGGGCGCAGGCCGGCCATGTGGCCGAGCGCCTCGCCGCCGCCACCGGTCGCCCGGTCGAGCTGGTGCTGATCGAGACGTCGGGCGACCGGGTGCGCGACCGGCCGATCTGGGAGATCGGCGGGCAGGGCGTGTTCACCAAGGAGGTGCAGCACGCGGTGCTCGAGGGGCGCGCCGACGTGGCCGTGCACTCCGCCAAGGATCTCCCGTCGTCGTGGACCACCGAGGGCCTGGTGCTGGCGTGCGTGCCCGAGCGGGCCGACCCGCGCGACGCGCTGGCCGGGGTGGCGTTGGCCGACCTGGCCGACGGCGCCACGATCGCCACGGGCTCGACGCGGCGGCGCACCCAGCTCGCCCACCGGCGGCCCGACCTGCGGTTCGTGGGCCTGCGCG
Organism: Actinomycetes bacterium; assembly: GCA_031423915.1. Lineage (GTDB taxonomy): Bacteria > Actinomycetota > Acidimicrobiia > Acidimicrobiales > Ilumatobacteraceae > JANMAT01. The sequence continues at coordinate 7,477 of JANPGL010000734.1, forward strand.
GCAACATCCCGACCCGCATCGCCCGGGCGTCGGACGCCGACGTCGACGCCGTGGTGGTGGCGGTGGCGGGCGCCACGTGGGTGGGGCTCGCCGACCACCTTGCCGACGTGTTCGAGGTGTCGACGATGGTGCCGCAGGTCGGGCAGGGCGCGCTGGCCATCGAGTGCCGCGTCGGCGACGACGCCACGATCGAGGCCGTGCGGGCCATCGAGCACGGGCCGAGCCGCCGCCGGGTCGACGCGGAGCGGGCGTTCCTGGCCCACCTCGGCGGCGGGTGCGAGCTGCCGGTGGGCGCCCACGCCACGGTGCGCGCCGACGGCGGCCTGCACGTGGTTGGCCTGGTGGCGTCGGCCGACGGTCGCGAGATCGTGCAGGGCGAGGTGGTGGGCGACGAGCCCGCCATCGGGGCACGCCTCGCCGCCCGCCTCCTCGAAGAAGGCGGGCGGCTGCTCGACGGTCGCTGAGCCGCCGGTGGGCGTCAGCCCACGAGGTACGCGGAGGTGCCAGCCCGCGAGGTACGCGGAGGCGTCAGCCCACGAAGTAGGCGGAGACGTCCACCACGAAGTCGGTGCCCACGTTCGGGAGGTAGGCGATCTTGCCGTCTCCGGCCAGGCTCGAAAGCGCCAGGGCGGCGCGCGTCTGGCCTGCGCCGCTCCAGTTCACGTTGGATGCCGTGGGCCGGGGCTGGTCGGCCGGCCACGCCGTGAGGAAGCCGCTCGACTGGGTGCCGTCGACCGTGAGGTTCGTGGCGATGGCCGTGGCGCCGGCGAAGAACCCGGCGTAGTTGAGGACGCCGGTGTCGCCACCGTCCAGCCGTCCGAACGGCTGCTTCTCCCGGGTGTCGGTGACCCGGAGCGGCGAGATGGCGATCATCAGGCCGCTCGACGAGGTGGTGGCCGTCCCGTCGGTGAACCAGCCCGCGACGTCCACCACGAGGTGGGTGGCCTGCAACGTGTACAGGCTCACCTTGCCGCCGGCGCCGACCGGCAGCATCACGAGGTTCGAACGGATGTCGCCCTTCCCGGTCGGGTTGAGGGTCGATGCCAGCGGTTTGGCCTGGCCGGTGGGCCACACCGTCACGAAGCCGGCTGCGGCAGGCTCCGCGATCGTCACCACGAGCGCCACGGCCGAGATGCCCGCCGACGGCACGCCGCCGCGCCCGGACACCTGCAGGTCGAGGCTGCCGCCGGCGCCGACGATGCCGGCGGGGGCGCCGACGCCGGCGCGGGAGTCGAGCAGGCGGGCAGGGTTGGGTGCCGGCACGTAGCGACCGGCCGCCGAGCTGTTCGTCTCCGTCCAGTAGCCGGTCACGTCGGCGACGAGGTGGGCGCCGACCTGTGCGTACAGGTTGATCTGCCCGCCGGGTCGGAGGCGGACGATCACGGCGTTGGCCACGGTGTCGTTCGGGCCGGCGAAGTTGACGGCCGAGGTCAGCCGGCGCTTCTCGCCCGCAGGCCACACCGTGATGAAGCCGTTCGCCGCCGACTCGGTGCCCGTCAGATTGAGCGCGACGGCGACGGCCTCGGGCGGTACGGAGCCGGGGGTCGAGCCGGTCACCCTGGCCAGGATCGTCTCGCCGGCGGCCGGCTTGCGCCCGAAGTACCCGATGCCGCTGCGGGTGTCGAGCACCCGCTTCGGGCTGAGCGGGTGGAACGTCGACCGGTCGGTGTTGCCCGGGTCGAGGTCGGCGGTGACCCGGTGGAGCTCACCGCCGAGCGTGGCGTAGTAGACCGCCCAGCCGCTGGTGCGCTGGATCGTGCGCAGGTGGACCACCGCGCCCGCCGTGTTCACGAACAGCTCCTGGCGGACGCCGCCGCTGCCGTCGGAAACCAGTGCGAAGATCTTCTGGCAGCCGAAGTCGCCGTACAGGTACCTGCCGGCGTACTTGGTGGGCCAGGCCGCGCTCGGCGCGAAGGCCCCACCGGTGATCGACCCGCAGCCGGTCGAGTGGGCGTAGTCGTGGATCGGCGGCTCGAAGCCGGGGGGCTGCGGGTCGCAGTTCGTGCGCGAGTCCTTGGCGCAGAAGCCCTCGCGCACGTCCCAGCCGTAGTTGCTGCCGACCGTGAGCTTGTCGACTTCCTCGCTGGTGTTGGCGCCGACGTCGTTGATGTAGAACTCGGTGCCGGTGGCGTTCACGTTCGGGGCGATGCGGAACGGGTTGCGCAGACCCCAGGCGACGATCTCCTTGCACGGGCCGGTCCCCGGCGAGCCGTTGGCACACGACACCGCGCCGACGTTCGCGGCGAACGGGTTGCTGTTCGGTACCGACCCGTCGAGAGCGATGCGCAGGATCTTGCCGTGCAGGTTCGTGGTGAGCTGGGCGTTGGCCGATGTCGCGTTGTCACCCACGGAGACGTAGAGCAGGCCGTCCTTGCCGATCTGGACGTCGCCGCCATTGTGGTTGCCGGCGGTCGACGGGATGTTGTCGATGAGGACCAGCTCACTCGCCGGTGCCGCCGTGGTGCCGGACAGCGTGAAGCGCGAGACCCGGTTCATGCAGCTGCCGCCGCCGGCGTTGCGTGTGTAGTACACGTAGAAGTAGTTGTTCATGACGAACCCGGGGTCGGCGGCCACACCGAGCAGTCCCTGTTCGCTGTTGGTGCACGGGGCGAGCGACAGCACGGGCGCGGCGGATCGGGCGCCGTCGCTGCCCATGAGCCACAGCTCTCCGGTCTTGGCCGCCACGAGCATGCGCTCTTCGGGCAGTTCGACGAACGACGTCACCTGGCCGAGCGCCGAGGCCACGAGCACGTCGGTGAACCCGTCGCCCGCGGCCGGCGCGGCTGCGGCCGGGGCCACATGGCTGGCGAGCACCGCGGGGGTGGCCAGGGCCACGACCGCCAGCGCCGCGAGGGACCGGATGCGGCTCGTCATGAACGTCCTCCCGAACGATGTCGTCCGTCCGACCCGCGCACGCGGGCGACCGGCTTCCGCCCGGCGCAGACCGTACCAGCCCGTCGGCGACCGATGGAGGAAGGTGCAGGACCCACCGGGCGTGCCGCGGCACCCGGTACGGGCTGGCGGATGCGAGCCCGTACCGGTGAGCGTCGTCTACGTCAGGCCGTGAAGTAGCCGAATCGATCGACGAACAGATCGGTGGCCACGTTGGTGCTGTAGCTCACGCGCCCGGCGGCCGCCAGGCTCGAGATGGCGAGCGCGGCCCGGGTCTGGCGGGGCCCGCTCCAGTTCACGTTCGACGCCGTGGGTGCCGTGGAGCCTGCGGGCCAGGCGGTGAGGAAGCCGGCGTCGGCACTGGCGTCGATGGTGAGGTTGTGCACGATGGCGATCGCCCCGGTGCCGACGACGCTCGAGTAGTCCCGCGAGACCGGGGTGCCGCCGGTCAGGCGACCGAACGGGTTGCCGTCGGGCGTGGCGACGACACGCTGCGGGCTCGACGCCACGAGCAGACCGGTGGTGGAGGCCGCCGCGCTGTCGTCGCTGAACCATCCGGCGATGTCGACGACCAGGTGGGTCGCCTGGAGCGTGTACAGGCTGACCTTGCCGTTGGTCCCGATCGGGAGCAGCACCAGGTTCGAGCGGATGTCGTTGGCGCCGACGGGGTTCACGGTCGACACCAGCGGCTTGGTCGTGCCGCTCGGCCAGGCCGTCACGAAGCCGCTGGTCGCCGTGTTGGTCACCGTGACCACGAGCGCCACCGCCGAGACCCCGGTGGCCGGCACGCCGCCTCTCCCGGCGACCTGCAGATCGACCGTTCCGCCGGCCGGCACGATGGTGGTGGAGGCGATGCCGGTGGCGGCGCGCGTGTCGAGCAGGCGCGCCGGTGTGGGTGCGGGGGTGTAGCGGCCGGCCTTGGAGCTTGCGGTCTCGGTCCAGTAGCCGGTCACGTCGGCCACCAGATGGGTGCCGCTCTGGGTGAACAGGTTGACCTGTCCGCCGGCGCCGAGGCGGGCGATCACGGCGTTGGCCGAGGTGTCGGCGGCGCCGGCGAGGTTGAGCACCGAGGTCAGCGGCCGGGTCTCACCAGTCGGCCATGCCGTGATGTAGCCGGCGGCCGTCGCTTCGGTGGCGGTGAGGTTGAGCGCCACGGCCACGGCGTCGGCCGGGACACCGCTGCCGGTGCCCGTGACCTTCAGCGCGAGGGTGTCGCCGGCCGAGGGCTTGCGGCCCGTGTAGCCGACGCCCGAGCGCGTGTCGAGGATGCGGGTGGGCGTCAGTGGGTGGAACGCGCTCGGCTGGGTCTGGCCCGACGGCGCGTCGGACGCGATGCGGTGCAGCTCGCCGCCGTTGGCGAAGGTCGTGTACACGACCGACCACACGCCGCTCTGCTTCACGGTTCGCATCGACGTCAACGGTCCGAGGTTCTGCGCGAAGTCCTCGCTCGTCCATCCGCCCGCGCCGTCCGGCAGCAGGACCCACATCTTCCCGCAGACCTCGTCGCCGTAGAGGTAGGCGCCGCTGTAGCGGGCGGGCCAGGCGTCGTTCGGCACGAAGGCGCCGCCGGTGATGGCCTCGCACCCGGTGGCCACGTGGGTGTACTCGGCGATCGGGTCGATCAGTCCGCTCGCGGTGGGGTTGCCCTTGAGCGGAGCGTGGCAGTCGTTCCTGCTGGCGCTGGCGCAGAGGCCTTCACGCGTGGGCCAGCCGTAGTTGCCGCCGGCGACGAGGATGTCGACCTCTTCGGCCGTGTCGAGGCCGACGTCGTTCACGAAGATCCGCGTGTCGGCCGCGTTGGGGTCGGCCGCGATGCGGAACGGGTTGCGGAAGCCGTAGGCGAAGATCTCCTGGCACTTCTTGCCCGACTGCGCTCCGTTGGCGCAGCTGGCCGAGTCGGACGCCGTGAACGGGTTGCCGCTCGGGATCGTGCCGTCGGTCTTGATGCGCAGGATCTTGCCGGCGAGGTTGCTCAGGTCCTGGGCGTTGGCACCGTTCGCGTCGTCGCCGGACGAGATGTAGAGGTTGCCGTCCTTGCCGAGCTGGATGTCACCGCCCTCGTGGTTGACCTGGAGGGAGGCGATGTGGTCGATGAGGATCTGCTCGTTCGCGAGCGTGTTCCCCGTCAGCGTGAAGCGCGACACCCGGTTCTCGCAGCTCGGTGACGACGTCCCGTGCGTGTAGTACAGGTAGACGAAGCCGTTGGTGGCGACGTCCGGGTCGACGTCGATGCCGAGCAGGCCCTGCTCGTTGGCACGGCAGAGGCCCGAGATCGACACGGCGGGCGTGGCGACCTTGGTGCCGTTCACGGCGACCACCCAGACCTGCCCGTCCTGGGCCGCGACGAGCATACGCCCGTCCGGCAGGTCGGTGACGTCGACCGCGGCGCCGAGGCTGCCGGTGACGACGCTGTCGGTGAAGCCGTCGCGGATCGAGACGGCGGCCGAGGCCGCCGGCGCTTGCGCCACCACGGCCAACGGCACGGCCAGTGAGGCGACGGCAAGCGCCACCAGGGACCGGAAACGACTCGACATGGATCGTCCTCCAGGACAACTCGTCTTTTTGGACCGACCTCCCGCCTGGGTGCCGGCTCCGCCCGGGCGGCACCGTACCAGCCGTTCACGGAGCGTGGGTGGGCGCGAGTCCACCGTCTGGTTCACGGAGCGTTCACATTCGGGCAACGGGGGTGAAATCGCCTCGGGCAAGGCTGCGGGCCGGTCATCCCCGACTGCTGAACTGGTTTCGATCGAGAGGGTTCGAAGTGGCCTACCAAGCCGAGTACATCTGGGTCGACGGCACGTCGCCGTCCCCGCTGCTCCGGAGCAAGACGAAGATCATGGAGGACGGCAAGGAGCCGCCCATCTGGGGCTTCGACGGCTCGTCCACGGAGCAGGCCACGGGCGACAAGAGCGATTGCGTGCTGCACCCGGTCTTCGTGTGTCCGGACCCCATCCGCGGTGGCCACAACGTGCTGGTCATGTGCGAGGTCCTCCTCGTCGACATGAAGCCGCACCCCACCAACACCCGCTCGGCATGCGAGAAGGTGGCCAAGAAGTACGCCAAGCACGAGTCGTGGTTCGGCATCGAGCAGGAGTACACGATGCTCCGCCTCGACGGGTCACCCTACGGCTTCCCCGAGGGCGGCTTCCCCGCCCCCCAGGGCCCGTACTACTGCGGCGTCGGTGCCGGCCGCGTCGTCGGCCGTCCGATCATCGAGCGGCACACGCAGGCCTGCCTCGATGCCGGCCTGTCGATCTCGGGCACCAACGCCGAGGTCATGCCCGGCCAGTGGGAGTTCCAGGTCGGCCCGCTCGGCCCGTTGGCCGTGTCGGACCAGCTGTGGATCGCCCGGTGGCTGCTCTGCCGCATCGCCGAGGACTACGACGTCGTCATCTCGTACGCCGCCAAGCCGATGAAGGGCGACTGGAACGGCGCCGGTGCGCACACGAACTTCTCGACGAAGGCCATGCGCGAGACGGGCGGCCTTGCGGTCATCGAGGCCGCCTGCAAGGCCCTCGGCAAGAAGATCGAAGCCCACGTGACCAACTACGGCCACGACATCCAGAGCCGCCTCACCGGCAAGCACGAGACGGCGCCCTGGAACAAGTTCAGCTACGGCATCTCCGACCGCGGCTCGTCGGTGCGCATCCCGTGGCAGACGGGCGTCGACGGCTACGGCTACATGGAGGACCGTCGCCCCAACGCCAACATGGATCCGTACCTGGTGACCCGCCTCCTGGTGGACACCATCTGCAGCGCCATCTGACCGTCGTACCTCTCTGATCGACAAGGCGGGGCCCCCGGGCCCCGCCTTCGTCGCGTCGCGGGGCCGATTGGCGGGTTGCGAGACGAACGTATGTTCGGTACACTGTTGGGACCGTGATGGCAGCGACCGACACGATCGAGGGCCTCGACCCCTCCCACATAGGGTGCAGCGCCGCCCAGTTGGCCGAGGCGTGCGCTGCGTTGACGCGCCTGCAGGCCGTGGTGGTCGAAGCCGTCGGGGCGTTCGACGCGCAGGGGTTGTGGGCGTTGGACAACGCCACGTCGATGACCGGCTGGTTGAAGGCGTTCGCCGGCGTGTCCGGCTCGACCGGTGCGGCGTGGACGGTCCTGGCGCGCCGGCTACGCGAGCTGCCGGTCACGGCCGCCGCGGTGCACGAAGGACGGCTGACGTTCGACCAGGCGCGGGCGGTCACATCACGACTCGACGCCAATCTCTTGCCGGCGTTCGGGGAGGACGAAGAAACGTTGGTGCCGATCCTGGCCGGGTTGTCGGTCGATGACATCCGCCGCGCCATGGCCGAATGGGCAGCCCGCGTGCGCGCCGTGCTCGACGACACACCACCCGCAGACGAACGACGCGGCCTGTTCCTGTCACCCCTCGGTGACGAGTGGGTCCTCGACGCCACCCTCACCCCCGAAGGCGGCGAGCTCGTCACCCGCGCCATCGCCGAAGCGACCTCGCGCGACGGCGAGGGCGAACCGGTGCGGACCGCGTCACAGAAGCGCGCCGACGCCCTCGTCGACGTATGCCGCTGGTTCCTCGACCATCAGAAGAACCCACCCACGACCCGACGCCGCCCCCACGTCGACCTCGCCGTCAACGTCGACGACCTCGCCCACGACGGCCCGGCGCGAACCTCGTCGGGCATGATCCTCGACCCGGCCACCCTCGCCCGGATCACGTGCGACGCCCTGGTCAGCCCGCTGCTGGTCAGCGGCCGAGCCCACGTCCTGCACTACGGCAGGTCGAAGCGCACGGTGTCCGCGGCGCTGTTCCTGGCGCTCGCGGCGCGGGACCGGCATTGTCGGTGGCCCGGGTGTGACCGCACCCCCGACTGGTGCGACGGTCACCACCTCACCCACTGGACCAACGGCGGCCCGACCGACATCGACAACCTGGCCCTGTTCTGCACCCGGCACCACCACGTGCTCCACAAAACCGGCTGGCACGTGAAGCTCGATCCCTACGACGCGACACTTCACATCACCACGCCGGACGGACGCACCCTCCAATCCAGACCACCACCACTCACCGCGCCGACACGACTCTTCGACACCGGGTAGTTCGTCAGCGAGCCAGAGCGCCAGGCACGCCTGCGCGGGGGCGCGCCCGCACGATCGTTGCACGAGCGGTTCCTTGGGGAGTGGGAGCGCGCTCTCCGGTGGCTACGACTCCCCAAAGATCGGCGACCGATCCGGTCGGCCCTCGTCGCGGGAGCGTCCAGGGCCTGTGAACGCAATGTGAAACGGGCGCCGGGCATGTGCGTGGCGTGCAAGGTGTCCGCAAGACTCCCGGCATGCAAGAGCAGCAGGACTACGTCCTCCATCAGGCCGAGGAGCGCAAGGTCCGCCTGATCCGTCTCTGGTTCACCGACGTGCTCGGGCAGCTCAAGAGCTTCGCCATCAGCCCGGCCGAGCTCGAGGACGCCTTGGCCGAGGGCATGACGTTCGACGGCTCGTCGATCGACGGCTTCTCGCGCGTGCAGGAATCCGACGTGTTGGCCATGCCCGACCCGACCACGTTCGAGCTGCTGCCGTGGGCCGACCCCAAGGCGCCCGAGGCCCGCATCTTCTGCGACATCCACAACATCGACGGCTCGCCGTTCGGCGGCGACCCGCGCCAGGTGCTGCGGCGCAACCTCGAGCGGGCCCGCAAAGCCGGCTTCTCGTTCTACGTGGCGCCCGAGATGGAGTTCTTCTACTTCTCGCCGGACGACGGCATGGCGCCCAAGCCGCTCGACACGGGCGGCTACTTCGATCTCACGTCGAGCGACGTGTCGGGATCGCTGCGCAAGAAGACGATCTCGATGCTCGAGACGATGTCGATCCCCGTCGAGTACTCGTTCCACGAGGACTCGCCCAGCCAGCACGAGATCGACCTGCGCCACACCGACGCCCTCACCATGGCCGACTCGGTCATGACGATGCGCGTGGTGGTGAAGGAGGCGGCGTTCGAGCAGGGCCTGTACGCCACGTTCATGCCCAAGCCGCTCGAAGGTGTGCAGGGCTCGGGCATGCACACGCACATGAGCCTGTTCCGCGGCGAGGACAACGCGTTCTTCGACGACCGCGACAAGTACGGCATGTCGGACGTGGCCAAGGGGTTCATCGCCGGACTGCTGCGCCACGCACCCGAGTTCACGGCGGTCACGAACCAGACGGTGAACTCCTACAAGCGCCTCATCCCCGGCTTCGAAGCGCCGGTGTACGTGAGCTGGGCGCGCAACAACCGCTCGGCGCTCGTGCGGGTGCCGGTGGTGCGCCAACGGGCGCTGGCCACCCGCATCGAGTACCGGGCGCCCGACCCGGCATGCAACCCCTACCTGGCGTTGTCGGTGCTGCTGGCCGCCGGCATGGCCGGCGTGGAGCGCGGCTACGAGCTGCCCGACGAGGTGGCCCACAACCTGTTCGAGCTGAGCGACGAGCAGCTGACCGGCCAGGGCATCGATCAGCTGCCCCAGTCGCTCGACTCGGCGCTGCGTTCGATGGCGTCGTCGGAGCTGGTGGCCGAGGCGCTCGGCGACCACATCTTCGAATGGTTCCTCCGCAACAAACGACGGGAGTGGCTCAGCTACAAGACGGCGGTCACGCCGTTCGAGCTCGACCGGTACCTGCGGAACTGATGGCCATGGAACCGATCGTCGTCTTCCCCGATCCACCACCACCCGAGCTGGCCCAGACGCTCGACATGGCCGGGTACACGTGGGTCGCCGCCGGGTCGGCCGACCTGGCGGCACGCGTCGAACCGGCCGACGGCTGGGCCGGCGCCATCGTGGTGGCCGACCGCGACCCCGATGCGGCGTGGGCGTTCTGCCGCAGCGTCCGCAAAGGCGACAACGCGCTCGGCCCGCTGCTGCTGCTCGTGTCGGGCGCGCAGCTCGGCGACCTCGAGCTGCGCGACGAGCTGTTCGACGACTTCTGCCTCACCCCGTTCCATCCTCGCGAGATGGAGGCGCGGCTGCGCCACCTGTTCTGGCGCAAGGGCGGCGGCACGAGGCCCGAGCTCGTCGAGTACGGGCCGCTGGCGCTCAACCTCGAGACGTATCAGGCGTCGATCGACGGCCAGCCGCTCGACCTCACGTACATGGAGTACGAGCTGCTGAAGTTCCTGGCCCAGCACCCGGGCAAGGTGTTCACCCGCGAGATCCTGCTCAGCCGGGTGTGGGGCTACGAGTACTACGGCGGCGCCCGCACGGTCGACGTCCACGTGCGACGCCTGCGCGCCAAGCTCGGCGACGAGCACGCCAACCTGATCCAGACGGTGCGCAGCGTCGGTTACCGCTTCGGCTAGAGCTGGTGGAGCACCTGAGCCGCTCGACCCGTCAGCGGCCGGCGGTGGCGCGCAGGTCGGCCCGGTCGAACGCCGTGGCCGGTTCCTTCACGACGCGGTAGCCCCAGCTGTCGGCGGTCTCGACGGTGAGCACGGGCACGCCGCGCTCGTCGAACTCTGTGAACTGCGGCTTGGCCTGGTCGCCCCAGCCGACGACGGTGTGCCCGTCGGGCTGGCGGCGCACGCTGCCCAGCCCGCTCGACCACGGTTCGCCGGTGACCGGTGCGGTGAACGGCGACGACCACACCAGGCGGGCGACGCCGGCGGCCTCGTCGAGGCGGTAGGCCACGGCCCGACCGGTCTCGCCGGCGCGACCGGTGCGGTTGTCGACGACGGTGAGGACGCCGTCGGCTCCGAGCCGGGCGTCGTGCTGGCGCGCCGGGCCGCGGTAGGGGTCGTCGACGAAGGTGAAGCTGCTGTTCGGCCCGCCGAGGCGCCACACGATCGCGCCGTCGTCGGCGCCGCCCGGGTTGCGGCGGATGCGCAGCACCGAGTCGAGGTGCCGCATCGACACGATCACGTCGCCGTTCGGCGCCACGTCGAGCGAGTCGGCGTGCTGGAGGTCGCAGCCGGGGATGGCCTGCACCGGCAGGTACGTCGAGTCGGCGGGCGTCAGGTGATCCCGGCTGTGCCACGACCACACGAGCATGCCGGCGGCGTCGACCTCTTCGATGTTCGACCACCACACGTCGCCCGCCGCCGTGGCGCACGCGGGGGCGCCGGGAACGGTCACGCCGGCCTGTGGTTCGTAGGTGAGCAGCAGTGCGTGGCCGCCGGGCAGCGGCACCAGATCGTGATGGTCGGTCGGCCCGCCCGTCGTGGCGTAGCTGCGCAGCTGGGTGCCGTCGAGCGTCTCGACGAGGTACACGGTCGTGGGGTCGATGCCGAAGCCCTCGTTGGTGGCGAGCAACGGCACCCAGGCCAGCGTGCGATCGGCGATGCGCTTCAGGTCGAGGATCGGGGTCGACATGCGGCGGTACCAGACGACGGCACCGCGCTCGTCGGTGATGACGGCGAACTTCCCGGTGGCGGGTCCGAACGCGTTGGCGAACAGGTACCAGCCGGGCGTCGGGGTGGTGCGGGCGATCGGACGCACCACCGGGAAGTCGTGGGGCAGGCAGCGGACGGCGTACGTGGCCACGACCGTCGCACCGCGCTGCACCGTGATCGTGACGAGGTCGTTCGCGGCCAGCATCAGCGTCGTCGCCCGGTCGCGGGCCGGCGACCCGCCGGCGCCGCTGATGGCGACGACGGTGCCCGGTTCGCTGCGCACGCTCACGGGCAGCTCGAGCGGGCCCGTCTCGGGGCAGCGCACCGTGTAGTCGAGCCCGCGCGGGTCGAACCGCGGCGTGAGCGCCACGCGCCCCGTGCGCAGGTCGGTGAGCGGCCCGTCGGCCACGAACGTGGCCAGCAGGTCGACCACCAGGTGGGTGCGCGTGCTGGCGAGCCCGCACACGCGGCCGTCGTCACCGATCGGGACCGTCACGACGTTGGTCGCCTCGGCGCCGACCACCTGGTTCAGCGACGACGTGGGCGGCGCGGTCGTGCCGCAGGGGTGCAGCACCACCCATCCGGCCGCCTCGGCGTCGGTGGCCACGACGCCCAGCACGGCGACGACGCTGTGCGGCGCCGGGGCGTCGGTGGCGAGCACGTCGAGCGAGAACGGCACGCCGGGCTGCAACGGCCCGGCCAGCGCGTCGCCGGGAACGCGGCTGTCGGCCAGCCGCACCGGCACGCGCGGCGAGAGGCGAAGGCCGGCACCGCCCGCCTCGTCGGGGCCGAACCAGCCGACGAGGTCGATGACGAGTTCCGCGGCGACGCTGGTGCGCACGCACAGCTCGCCGCTCGGCGCCAGCCCCACGTACGTCTGGTTGGTGCGGGCCTCGAGGGGGACCACGTTCACGGTCGACGTGCCCGGGACGCCGTTGCACGGGTAGGCCACCGCGTAGCCGGCCAGGTCGGCGTCGACGATCGTCAGGTTCACCGCGGTGGCCGACGCGCCGAGCGGCACGTCGCCCACGCCGGCGACGGCGATGCGACGGACCTGGCCGGGTTCCAGCCGGTCGCCGGTGACCCGCGTGTCGCGCAGCCGGGTGGAGGGCACAGGGTGGTACGGGTCGCCGCCGGTCCCGAACCAGCCGACGACGTCGATGACGACATGCGTCGGGATCGACGCGTACACGCACGCCCGCCGGGTGGCGTCGACGGGCATCACCACGAACGACGGCGTCGGTTCGCCCGGGCGTGGGTTGACGTTCGAGGCCCAGGGCCGCTCGGCGCCACACGGGAAGACGGTGACGAAGCCGCGAGCGACGGCGCCGACGGTCGTGACGTTGAGGGCCACGGCGTCGGCCCCGGCGGGCACGGCGGCAGCCGGCAGGTCGACCGCCACGCTGCAGTCCCCGGGGAACCGCCCTTCGGGCGTGCCGCGGTCGCTGCCGTCACGGGTGTCGAGGATGCGGACCGGGTCGATCGGGGTGAAGCCGACCGTGGGCACGTCGCCGGCGGCGATCACCCCGCCACCGGGCCGGGTGCACGCCGGAGCCCCCGACGCGGCCGTCGCCGCGGCGAACGGCAGGCCCGCCGCGCCGAGAGCCAGAACGAGGACGAGCGAGGACCGCCTGCGTGACATCGCCGTCACGCTAAGGGATGGTGATGCCCAGGTGGTGGCACTCGCCTTCGTGGTCGCCCGAACGCGCTACGCCTGCATGGCGGTCGCCACCCGGCGGTGGAGGGCCAGCCGCTCGTCGAGCGCCGGATGCACGAGCGCCCCGTCGGTCACCACGGGCCGGCCGGCGACGATGGTGTGCTTGGCGAACACCGGGCCGCAGCGCAGCCAGGCCTCCACGGGGTCGGCGATGGCGCCGGCGAACAACGGCCCTTGCAGCGACCACACGGCGAGGTCGCCGACCGCGCCGACCGACAGCTCGCCGATCTCACCGGTGCGGCCCAGGCACGCCGCTCCGCCGCGGGTCGCCATGTCGAGCGCCATGCGGGCCGTGCCGGCCCCGGCACCGTTGCGCAGCTTGGCCAGCAGCATGGCCTGGCGGGCCTCGAGCCACAGCGAGCCCGAGTCGGCCGACGACGAGCCGTCGACCCCGATGCCCACGGGGCAGCCGGCGGCGCGCAGGTCGACGACCGGGGCGATGCCCGACGACAGGATGAAGTTCGAGCTCGGACAGTGGGCCACACCCACGTGCCCGGCGCCCAGCCGAGCGATGTCCTGCGCGCCCGGGGTCACGCAGTGGGCGATCCAGGTGCGGTCGTGGCACCAGCCGACGTCGGCCAGGTACTCGGCCGGGCGAAGGCCGAAGCGTTCGAGCGAGAACTCGTCGTCCTCGACGTTCTCGGCCAGGTGGGTGTGCAGGCGCACGTCGAGCCGTTCGGCCAACTCGGCCGTGCGCCGCATCAGGTCGGGGGTGACCGTGAACGGCGAGCAGGGCGCCAGCGCGATGCGCACCATGGCGCCGTGGCTGCGGTCGTGGTGGCGGTCGACGGCGTCGACGAACGCGGCGAGGATCTCGTCGTCGTCGGCCACCACGTCGTCGGGGGGCCGGCCCCCCCCCGACTCGCCGAGCGACATGGCGCCCCGGGTCGGATGGAAGCGCATGCCGAGTTCGCGCGCCGCAGCGATCTCGGCCGCCAGCAGGTCGCCGCCGTGGCGCGGGTGCAGGTAGAGGTGGTCGGTCGACGTGGTG
>JANPGL010000735.1:0-2855 GCA_031423915.1 Actinomycetes bacterium
CGAGGTCGAACGACACGTCCGGTCCGTCGAGACGGCGGTCGACGGCGTGCCAGGCATCGGCGTCGCCGCCCGTCTGCGCCGGTTCACCGACGGCGTGCAGCGCGTCGTGCAGGCGGGTCTCCAGGTCAGCCATCGTCGTCCTCTCCCAATTGGCGGCGCAGCTGCGCCAGGGCGCGCGCCGTGCGGGACTTCACGGTGCCGATGGCGACGCCCAGCGCATCCGCCGTCTGCTCCTCGCTCAGGTCCTCGCCGAAGCGCAGCACGAGCACCGCCCGGTGCTCGACCGTCAGGAGGCGGAGCGCCGCCACCACGCGCTCGTGGTCTTGCCAGGAGGTGTCGGGCCCGGCGACCACGGGCGTATCGGCGGGCTGACGGGCACTCCACCGTAGGCGGCTCCGTTCGCGTCGGGACCCGTCGCGCACTTCGTTGACCACGCTGCGGCGGAGGTAGGCGCCGACGTCGCGCACCGAACCCAATCGCCAGGGTTCGAAGGCTCGGGCGAAGGCATCGGCTACCACGTCGTCCACGAGCGACACCGGGCACCCGAGCAAGTACGCCAGCCGTCGCAGGCGACCTCGCTCGGCGAGGAACCCCTCGCGGTACTCGTGGGTGGACCGGGCTATGGCGGACGCCTCGCCCACGTCCGTCTTCGCCCGCCGCCCGCTGCCACCACCATTCCGACGTCCATCCCCCCGGAAAGGTTCCCACGTCGGCTGACGTCAGCTCTTCATGAGCCGCGCCACGGTGAGACCCATCTCAACCACGTCTTCACCAAACTCGGCATCACGACCCGCAGCGAACTCGCATCCGAATGGACCCGCCGCCAACCGACCGAGTGACGCAGTGCGACGCAAGAGCGAGCATCGACCGGTCCTGGCGACCAGTTCGTCACGTACACCGGCTCGGCCGAAGAGCGCGCAAGAACGTCCAGCCGCGCCGGCACGCAATCCGCCCGGGATCCGGCGTTCTCCGGCGGCCGGGGCGCACGACTTCAGCATTCGATGCGGCTGGCTGGTCAGCTTTGGTCAGAAGGCGGGTACACCGGGCTTCATGCCGAGGAGCAGTCGTCCGTGCCCTTCCTGGAGGTCGCGGAACGTCTCCATCGCTGCGGCGATGGCATGGACGTCACGCAGTGCCGCCTCGACGGGATTGCGATGGCTGTAGAGCGCACTCGTGCCCACCATCGCCAACCTTCCGACGAGCTCGCGGCACCGATCGATGGTGACGTAGGCCGTCCCCCACATGTGGCCTCGCACGGGCGCAGGCGGTCGCCCCGTGAGCGCAGCGGTCCACACCGAAGCCGCCATGTCCTGGAGGCCGGCGTGGAGCATGGCGACTTCGACGACGGCGGCCGAGAGCTCGCGCTGCATCCGCAGCTTGTCGCGCACGGCGAGCCCGTCAGCTCGCGACACCTTGCTCGCCATCAACGCCGTCACTTCGTCAACGGAGCGGCGAGCGATGCCGACACTGATCGCGGCGTTGGTCACCGGCCCGGTGACGTTGTTCGGGAGTCGCTGGACGGCGGCATCGACCGTACGTGGCCGGGCCCAGCTGTGGGCAAAGACTTCGGGCACGAAGGCGCTTGCGACGGTGATCGCGTGGCTGCCCGTGCCGCGCATAGCAACGGCGTGTTGCCACGTGTGCTCCACGGTCCAGGCGATGCTGGGCACAAGGCAGAGACGGACATCGGGCACAGCATCGTCGGAACGCACGACGGCGTTGATGGCCGCCCACGGAGCATCCATCGCGCCGGTGAGGAACGGCCAGCGACCCTCCAACACGTAGCCACCTTCGGCAGGAGTGAGCGTGCCGCCCTGCACGACCGAGAACCCGAACGGCCCGACAGTGCCCTCGAACGGGACACGACGGACATCGTCGGGCAGCGACGCTGCGACGAACGCGATCGCGGCCGAGTTCCCGGCGTGCCACGCGACCGTCGGATCAGCCCACCCGAGATCCTCGAAGATCTGCATGATCTCCGGGAACGTCACCACGGGAGCGCCACAGTCCAGCGGCGCAAACAAGCGGAACACCCCCGCCTCGTGGGCAGCCATGACCACGTCCGGCGCCATTCGGGCCGACGCGTCGGCCGCATCTCGACAACGATCGATCACAGGAAGTATCGCCCGAACAGCTTCGACAGCCTCGCCCACCATGGTCGCCCCCTACCGGCGCGCTCGGTGCCCGCGCCGCCCTCGATGTTCGCGCGTCTCCGGGCGACCCTCGACCGGTCACCGTCACGTTGATCGGGTGCTACGACCGAACCTGCCCACCCTGGCAGGTCGCAACAGGGGTCCGATCGGGAGCCGGCGTTGCGCTTCCGAGCTGCTCACCACGTCGCTCAGGTCCAGGAGAGCCATCGCCACTCGGGATCCGGCGAAGTGCGACAAGGAGCATGCTCGGGATCACCGCTCGGACGGGGTCGCTCGGTTCAGTTCGAGGTCCAGGGGTTGTCGATGGTAATCCCGGTGTCGACGAAGTCGTCGATGTTGCGGGTGGCGAGCATCGCTCCATGGCTTCGGCACGTGGCCGCGATCTGGGCGTCGGCCGTGCTGATCGGCCGGCCCTTTCGTTCGCGGCGAACGACGATGTCTGCGTAGTGGGCTGCCGATGTTTCGTCGAATGGGAGGACGCGGTGATCGAAGTCCTCGCTCAGCATCGCTTCGATGCGTTCGGCTAGGTCGGTCTTGCGGCTTCCGTCAAGCGCAGGCTACCGATCGATGGATGGCACGGGTCCGTCGCGCTGATTCGGGGCATCGATCCTGCCCGTTGACATGCTGAGGCGCCATCGGTACCGTCAGATCGCGGGCGCTCTACGCCGCTCGCTGCGTGCACATGATGCACGACCAAGGGGG
>JANPGL010000736.1:0-9317 GCA_031423915.1 Actinomycetes bacterium
GAGCTGTTCGTCGCCGCCCCGCTCGGGGCGCGTCTGCTCGAGGGGTACGTCGATCTGCTCGTGCGCACGGCCGACGGGCTGGCCGTCGTCGACTACAAGACCGACGCCCGCCCACCGGCCGACGGCGGCGTCGACCCGCACCACCGGATCCAGCTCGCCGCCTACGCCCACGCGCTCGAGCACGCGCTCGGCGAACCCGTCGCGCAGGCGTTCCTGATCTACTGCCGCGACCCCGACCGACCCCAGCGGGCGGTGCCCGACCTCGCCGATGCCGTGGCCGAGGTCCGGAGCGGGCTCACGACCGGACCGGCCCTTTGACCAGCCGGCGCACGCCGCGCCCCACGTAGATGACGAGCCACTTGAGGGCGACGAGAGCGAACAGCGCGCCCACCACCGCGGCGAGCGGCAGCAGGAACGCGCGCACCACCTTGCCGCGCGTGCCTTTGAGACCGCTGAACACACCGGTGTCGATGGGCGTCCCGTTGGCCAGCGCCGAGTAGATCGGGTCCTTGGCCGTGCAGCGAGGGTCCTCCCCGCGTCGCGTCCGCACCTTCGACAGGTAGAGGTTCGTGTCGGGGTCCTGCGCCGCCGTCACGAGGTAGCGCGTGCCCACGTCGAAGAAGCGGGCGTCGCGCACATAGCTCACGTCGATCTCGAGATCGCCGAGCTGGGGTCCGATGCGCACCTCGTCGACGTGGAACCGCACGATCGTGGGCTGGCGGGACACGACGGTGCCGACGAAGAGCAGCGCCGTGGGTGCGATCGGGTCGCAGCGGGCCGCCACCACGGTCGTCGACGTCGTCGACGGGGCCGCCACGGTGGTGGGCGCCGCCTCGGCCACGGTGGTCACGGCCGCACCGCCGGGCGTCGTCGTCGCTGGCGCGGCCGCGGCGGTCGTGGCGCGACCGACCACGATCGGGGCCACCACGACGAACGCAGCGGCCACCAGCGCACGGTGGCGCCGTCGCCCCTGCCCCGGCGACGCCGGGCGGGGCCCCGTCGTCACCGTCCCTGGAACTTCGGCTCCCGCTTCTCGAGGAACGCCGCGATGGCCTCGGGGGTGTCGGTCGTACCGAAGTTGACCGTCTGCGCCCAACCCTCGTCCTCGAGGGCCTGCTCCATGGTGACCTCGAACGAGTTCGTGAGCATTCGCTTCGTCTGGGCCAAGGCGATCGGCGGACCAGCGGCGAGCCGTTTCGCCCAGTCGTCGACGAACGCATCGAGATCGCCGGCCGGCACGACCCGGTTGACGAGTCCCAACCCCTCGGCCTCCTTGGCCGAGATGATGTCGGCGAAGAAGGCGAGCTCCTTGGCCTTGTGCATCCCGATGAGGCGAGGCAGCAGCCAGGTGCCGCCGAAGTCGACCGACAGGCCGCGCTTGGCGAAGATCTCCGAGAAGCGGGCCTCGTCGGACGCCACGATCAGGTCGCAGCCCAGGGCCAGGTTGCACCCGGCGCCCGCGGCGATGCCCGGCACCTTGGCGATGATCGGTTGCGGGATGCGCTGCATGGCGAGCACGACGTCGCCGACGTGCCGCATGTTGTGCCACTGGTGCCGCGGCCGCACGTCGCCGCCTGCGCTGCCGCGCCCCGAGAGGTCGGCACCCGAACAGAACGCGCCGCCCGCGCCGGTGATGACGACGCACCGGTCGTCGTCGCGCGACGCGATGTCCCGGAAGGTGGCCAGCAGCTCCACCCACATCGGGCCGTTCATGGCGTTCTTGATCTGGGGGCGGTTGAGGGTGATCGTCACGATCCCCTGCCGATCGCCGGTCCCCCGCTCGACGATGATGGTCTCCATGGCGGCGACGTTACCGGTCGCCGGGTGCGCGTCCCCAGCACGCCCGACTCCATCCCCCGCTCCGGCCGCCGATGGGCCATACTGCGCTCATGGGGTTCAATCCGGATCGGACGTACCGACGCCACCCGATCGCCGACACCGCCTTCGCCGTCTGCGGTGTGGGCGTGGCGCTGCTGCTGGTGGTCTGGGCGTTCTTCGGCTGATTACGGCGAGCGCGTGACCGACGCCGACCACGGCGTCACGGTGCGACGCGTCCAGCCCTACGAGGCCACGAAGGGCTACCTCTGCCCGGGGTGCCTGGGTGACATCCCTGTGGGGCTCGGCCACGTCGTGGTCGTTCCGATCGCCGCGCCCGACGAGCGTCGCCACTGGCACGCCGCCTGCTGGACCCACCGCCACCGTCGGCGCCCGGGCCGGCTGCGCTGACGAAGGTCAGGCCGCGCCGCGGAAGCTCTGGCGGTACGCCGCCGGGCTGGTGCCCACGAACCGACGGAAGTGGGACCGCAGCGCAGGCGCGCTGCCGAACCCGCTGAGCCCGGCGACCCGCTCCACGTCGATGTCGGTGGTCTCGAGCAGCAGCCGAGCGTGGGTCACGCGCTGCGCCAGCACCCACTGGAGTGGGGTCGTGCCGGTGACGGCGACGAAGCGACGGGCGAACGTCCGCGGCGACAGGCGAGCACGGGCCGCCAGCGCCGCGACGCCGAGATCCGCCGCCGGATGGGCGACCGCCCAGTCGAGCGTTCGGGCCAGCGTGTCGTCGTCGACCATCGCGGGCACCGGGGCCTGCACGAACTGGGCCTGGCCCCCGGTGCGGTGTGGTGGCACCACCATGCGCCTCGCCACGGCGTTGGCGACGTCGCTGCCGTGGGCGTCGCGGACGAGGTGGAGGCACAGGTCGATGGCCGACGCCGTGCCGGCCGCCGTGTAGATGCCGTCACCGCCGGTGTAGAGCGTCTCGACATCGAGCTCGACGTCGGGGTGGAGGCGGGCGAACGTCTCGGCGAACATCCAGTGCGTGGTGGCCCGCCGCCCGGTGAGCAGTCCGGCACCCGCCAGCACGAACGCGCCCGAGCAGAACGAGGCCAGCACCGCGCCACGGCGTCGCGCCGCCCGCAACGCCCGGACGATCGCCGGGTCGATGGTCTCGCCGAGCCGGTGATGCGGCCAGCCGGGCACGCAGACCAGGTCGGCCCACCGCAGCGCTTCGAGCCCGTGGTCGACCACCACGTCGAACCCGCCCACCACCCCGAGCCGGCCGGGGGTGGGCGTGCACAGTCGGACCTCGGCGCGGGGCACGCCCTGGGCCGTGCGGTCGACCGCGAACACCTCGACCGCCACCGCCATCTCGAAGGCGGGGACCGGGGCGAAGCACAGCACCGCCACGCGGGTCAGCGGCGGGCGACGGGATCGTGCGGGAGCCATGGCAGGAACCTAGCGCTCAGGGGCATTCCAGCCACTGGCACCCCGCCACCCGGATCGGCATCATCGACACCATGGACCGCACCACCCTGCTCGACCGCTACCGCACCGGCTTCGACGACGTCGTCGACGCCCTGGCCGGTGCCACCGCCGCCGACCTCGACCGGCGTCCGGCCCCCGATGCGTGGACGGCCCGCGAGATCGCCCATCACCTGGCCGACTCCGAGACGAACAGCTACGTGCGGTTGCGCCGCCTCCTGGCCGAGCCCAACCCGATCGTCCACGGGTACGACGAGGCGACCTGGGCGCGGGTGCTGCACTACGGGGCCCGACCGGTCGACCGGTCGCTGGCGGTGCTGCGGTCGGTGCGGGAAGCCAACCTGGAGCTGCTCGAAGCGCTCGACGACCACGAGTGGGCTCGCCACGGCTGGCACGACCAGGCGGGCGCCTACTCGCTGGCCGCGTGGCTCCAGAGCTACGCCGACCACAGCCACGACCACGCCGACCAGATCCGCAGGGCCCGCGCCGGGCAGGTCTGACCGCGCCGCGGCCGCAGCCGTCAGAACGCAGCCTCGATCACCTCGACCTTGGCCGAACGCACGCTGGCGACGTCGAAGCGCACGTCGCGGCGGCCGGCCGTCGGGTGGGCGGCCAGCCATGCCGCCGCCACACGGCGCAGGCGGGCCTGCTTGGCGTACGTGACCGCTTCGAACGGTTCGCCGAACGCCGTCGACGAGCGCGACTTCACCTCGCAGAACACCACGAGCCCCGGCGCGCCGAGCACCAGGTCGAGCTCGCCCGTGCGCCCCGCCCGCCAGTTGCGGTCGAGCACGGTGTAGCCGCGCGCCTCGTACCAGCGCGCCGCCTGGGCTTCACCGAAGGCGCCGTGCGCCTGTCGCCCCGCCGTCACCGGACGACCTAGGGAGCCAGCTCCTCGGTGGGGAGCTCTTCCACGTTCACGTCCTTGAACGTGACCACCCGGACGGACGGCACGAAGCGCGTCCGCCGGTACATGTCCCACACCCAGGCATCCGTCAGACGAACCTCGACCATGGGGCGCGCACCTTCACCGAGCACCGTGACCTGAACGTCGTTGGCGAGGTAGAAGCGACGCTCCGTCTCCACCGCGAACTTGAACATGCGGGTGACGTCGGCGTACTCCTGGGCGAGTTGGAGCTCGCGATCGGCCTCGAAGTTCTCGAGGTCCTCGGTGCTCATCCGGGGATCAGTTCTCCCGCTTTTCCTTGATCTTGGCGGCCTTACCCTAGCGCTGGCGCAGGTAGTAGAGCTTGGCCCGGCGCACGTCGCCCCGCGACATGATCTCGAGCTTGGCGATGATGGGCGAGTGCACCGGGAACGAGCGCTCGACGCCCACCTGGAAGCTGACCTTGCGGACCGTGAAGGTCTCCTGCAGGCCCGAGCCCTGGCGGCCGATGACGTTGCCCTGGAACACCTGGACGCGCTCGCGGTTCCCCTCGACCACGCGCACGTGGACCTTGACGTTGTCGCCAGGGCCGAACGCGGGAACGTCCGTCCGGAGGCTGATGTTGTCGATGAGGTCGGTGGGCTTCATGGGGCGTCAGGCTCCTGCAGCGTAAACGGGAACGACGAAGGATAGGCCACCGGATCGACCTGGACCAACATCGCCCGGTCACGATCGGTGATCGAGTCGGGGTCGACCAGGTCGGGCCGGTCGCGAAGGGTGCGGTGGAGGGCCTGGGCGCGGCGCCACCGGGCGACCCGGGCGTGGTCTCCCGAGCGGAGCACGTCGGGCACGGCCCACCCCCGGAACTCGGCCGGTCGGGTGTACTGCGGGTGCTCGAGCAGGCCCGACTCGCCGAAGCTCTCCTCGCCCGCCGAGGCGTCGTTGCCCATGACCCCGGGCAGGAGCCGCGCCACGGCCTCGACGACGAGGCATGCCGCCACCTCGCCCCCGCCCAACACCACGTCACCGACCGACAGCTCACCGTCGACCAGATGCTCGCGGACCCGATGGTCGACCCCCTCGTAGCGACCGCACAGCAGCGAGAAGCCTCCGCGTCCGGCCAGGTCACGGGCCATCGCCTGATCGAAACGGGCGCCACCGGGACCGAGCAGGAGCAGGGGTCGGGGCGGGCGTTCCGCCTCGACCGCGGCGAAGATCGGCTCGGGTTTCATGACCATGCCGGCGCCCCCACCGAACGGCGAGTCGTCGACGGTCCGGTGGACGTCGTGGGTGTGGGCGCGCAGGTCGTGACACCGGAGCTCGAGGAGGCCCGTGGTGCGGGCGCGCCCGAGCAGGCTCTCGGCACAGAACTGGTCGACCAGGTCCGGGAAGATCGTGAACACGTCGATCCGCATGGCGCCCGCAGCCTACGGACCCAGCCCGACGACCCCCACTGCGTCTCGTGTCGTTCGGTCCGTCGCCCACGGGGCCGATGCACCCGAGACGCTCGCCGCGTGCAGCGGTGACCAACGGCACGAAACCGAACCGTTGCGTTTCGATGGACGGGGACGCCAGAATCTCCGATAGTCGATACGACGCAGTTTCGTATCTCTTCCCCCCCAGGACCCCCCCCATGAGCCACGCCACACCGGACGTCGTCGACGTTCCCGAGCACATCCACCGCCGTCGGTGGTGGGCGCTCGCCGTCCTCAACCTGTCGCTCGTCATGATCATCATGGACAACACGATCCTGAACGTGGCGCTCCCCCACCTGTCGGCGTCGCTCCAGGCGTCGACCAGCCAGCTCCAGTGGATCGTCGACGCATACACGATCGTGTTCGCCGGTCTCCTGCTCACCCTGGGCGCCCTCGGCGACCGCACCGGACGCCGCCGCGGCCTCCTGGTGGGCCTCGTGGTGTTCGGGCTCGGTTCCGCCGCCGCCACCTTCGCCCAGACCTCGACCTGGCTCATCGTCTGCCGCGGGATCATGGGCATCGGCGGCGCCCTGATCATGCCGGCCACCCTGTCGATCGTCGCCAACCTCTTCCGGGACCCGCGCGAGCGGGCCAAGGCGATCGGCATCTGGTCGGCGGCCTCGGGCATCGGCGTGGTCGTCGGCCCGCTGCTCGGCGGCTACCTGCTCGATCACTTCGCCTGGTCGTCGGTGTTCTGGATCAACGTGCCGCTCGCCGCCGTCGTCCTCGTCGCCACCCTGGCCCTCGTGCCCGAGTCGCGCGCCGCCAGCGCCCCCGGCATCGACGTGCCGGCCGTGGTGCTGTCGATCACCGGCATCGTTTCGCTGCTGTACGGGATCATCCAGGCCCCGGAGCACGGGTGGACCTCACCGGCCACGCTGTTGGCGTTCGCCGTCGCCGTGACCGCCATCGGTGGCTTCGTGGCGTGGGAGCTCCACACTCCCGAGCCGATGCTCGACGTGCGGTTCTTCCGCAATGCCCGCTTCTCCGCCGCCAACGGCGCCATCACGCTCGCCATGTTCGGCATGTTCGGCTCGATGTTCCTGCTCTCGCAGCTCATCCAGTTCATCCAGGGCCACGACGCCCTCGGAGCCGGCCTGCGCATGACGCCGTTCGCGCTCGGTCTCGCCATGGGGGCGCCGGTGGGCAACCTCGCCGACCGCAGGATCGGCACGAAGATCACCGTCGCCACCGGGCTCTCGATCACGGCGGTCGGCCTGCTGACGTTCCTGAACATCCAGGCCGACTCTCCCTACCTGCCCATGTTCTTCTCGATCCTGATCATGTCCGTCGGCATGGGCCTCGTGTTCGGCCCCGCCACCGAGTCCGTCATGGGCTCCTTGCCCCCCGAGCGGGCGGGTGTCGGCTCGGCCATCAACGACACCACCCGCTAGCTCAGCGGCGCCCTAAGCGTGGCCGTGATCGGTTCCGCCATGTCGGCGGTGTACGCCGGCAAGGTGGCCACGGCCATGGCGGCCACCGGCCTGCCGGCCCAAGCTGCTGCTGCGGCCGAGGGCTCGCTGGCCGGAGCCCTGGCCGTTGCCCGCCAGGTCGGCGGCGACGTCGGCGCCGGCATCACCAAGGCGGCGTCCGACGCCTACGTGGCCGGCCTGCACCGCAGCGTCGTCATCGGCGCCGGCGCGGTGTTCGCCGGAGCCCTGTTCGCCTTGCTGTTCCTCCCGTCTCGCGCCCCGAGCGCCGCGCACGTGACGGTGATCACCTCCGGCCTCGGCGTGAGCGAGACTGCGAGTGATGATCCCGACGACAGCTTCCCCGTCGGCCTCACGGCCTGACGAGCCCGTCGACGAACCCCGCCGGCCCGGGCGTCCCCGTGACGCCCGGACCGACCGCGCCATCGTCGAGGCCGCGCTGCTGGAGTTGGCCACGAACGGCTACGGCGGGCTGTCGATGGACCGGGTGGCCGCCCGCGCCGGCGTCAGCAAGGCCACGATCTACCGACGGTGGCGCTCGCGCGAGGAGATGATCCTCGACGCCTGGCGGGCCATGGACCCGCACGAGAAGGCCGACATCGACACCGGCACGCTGCGGGGCGATCTGCACCTGCTGACGGAGCAGTACCGCCACGACCTGTGCACCGCACCGATGATGGCGTTGCTGCCCCAGATCGTGGCGGCCGTGCACCAGAGCACCAAGCTCGGCGAGCTGTTCCGGGGCTTCGTGCAGGAGCAGATGCAACCGCTCATCGAGCTGTACGCCCGCGCCCAGCGTCGCGGCGAGCTGCGTGACGGCGTCGACCCCGCCGTCGCCGCCCAGCTCCTGGCCGGCCTCATCTTCACGCGCATCCTGCTGCACGAGGAGCTGCTCCCGGCCGACGAGCTGCGCGCCGCCGTGGACATGGTGCTCGTCGGCGTGCTGGCCGAGTCGAACCGGTGACGTCGACGCCTCCCGAGCTCGACCTGGCCGGCGCCGTGGCGGCCGCCCGCGCCCTCGCCGCCGACGGCCGCCGCCGACTGCTCGGCGTCGTCGGTCCTCCCGGCGCGGGGAAGTCGACCGTGACGGCCCAGGTGGCCGGCGCGTTGGGCGCCGACCGGTGCGTGGTCGTGCCGATGGACGGCTTCCACCTCGCACAGGCCGAGCTGGAACGGCTCGGGCGGGCCGATCGCAAAGGGGCGCCCGACACCTTCGACGCCGCGGGCTACGTGGCGCTCCTGCGCCGCCTGCGCACGGCCGCTCCCGACGAGGTGGTGTGGGCACCGACGTTCCGCCGCGAGATCGAGGAGCCGATCGCCGGCGCCATCGCGGTCCCCGGCGACGTGGCGTTGGTGGTCACCGAAGGCAACTACCTCCTCGACGCCGAGGGCGCCTGGGCCGAGGTGCGCGGCCTCCTCGACGAGGTCTGGTACGTCGACGTCGACGATGGCGTCCGGGTGCCCCGGCTCGTGGCCCGCCACGTGGCCCACGGTCGGTCACCCGACGACGCCACGGCGTGGGTCATGCGCTCCGACGAGGCCAACGCGGCGCGGGTGAAGTCGACGAGGCACCGCGCCGACCGCGTCGTTCGCGCCGGCTGACGCCCCCTCGGCTCACGCGGGGCGGGAGCCTAGGACGCGCCGCCCTCGACGGGTCGTGACCCGCGGGTGGCCCCGAGCAGGCCACCATCGGTCGGCCCGGCGTCGAGGCGTAGGCCGGCCACCTCTCCGATGATGATGGCCGCGGGCGACTCCACCTCGGCCCCACCGAGTGCGCCGAGCGTGGTGCGCACCGTGCGCTGAGCCGAGGTGGTCCCGGCGATCACGACCGCCACCGAGGTCTCGGGCGAGCGCCCACCCGCGACGAGGCGGCGGGCGATGTCCGCCCGTTCGGCGACGCCCATGAGCACGACGATGGTGCCACCGACGCGCGCCAGCGCCTCCCAGTCGGTGTCGTCCCCGTCGCGTCGGTGCCCCGTGACGACGGTGACGGCGTCGGACATCCCTCGGTGGGTGACGGGCACACCGGCCGCGGCGGCGGCCGCGAAGGCCGACGACACACCGGGGACGACCTCCCACTGCACGCCGGCGGCGCGGAGCGCCTCGGCCTCCTCGCCACCCCGGCCGAACACGAACGGGTCTCCGCCCTTCAGGCGAACGACCTCGAGGCCGGCCAGGCCCAGCTCCACGAGGAGCGCGTTGATCTCGGCCTGCGACCGCGAGCCACCCGGGACCTTGCCGACATCGATGCGGGCCACGTGGGCGGGC
>JANPGL010000737.1:0-7826 GCA_031423915.1 Actinomycetes bacterium
CACGGGCGGCAGCGTCTCGGGCACCTCGACCTGGACGCGCCCGGGGTTGTGGGCGATGTTGGCCAGCGCCGCGGCCACCACGTCCTCGAGGTAGGTGGGTCGCACCTCGACCTGCAGCGCGCCCGCCTGCAGGCGGCTGACGTCGAGCAGGTTCGTCACCATGCGGTGGAGGCGGTCGGCCTCGGTCTCGATGGTGACGAGCAGCTCGTGCCGATCGGCCGCCGAGAACGACACGTCGCCTTGCAACAGGCCAGACACCGACGCCTTGATCGACGCCAGCGGCGTGTGCAGGTCGTGGCTCACGGCGCGCAGGATGGCGGTGCGCAGCGCGTCGGCCTCGGCCACCAGGGCTGCCCGCCCCGCGTTCTCGTGCAGGGCCCGATGCTGGCGGGCCGCGGCGACCTGCGCCGCGTAGCCGCGCAGCAGGCGCAGCTCGTCGGTGGAGAGCGTGCGGCCCACCACGGCCAGCACGCGGCCGTTGCGATCCACGTCGGCCGCCGCGCTCGGACGGCCGACGGGCACCGGCGCGCCGGTGGCCGCCTCGACGATCGGACCCTGGGCGCTGGGCGCTAGTACCGCCACGCCGTCGACCCCCAGCCCGGTGCGCACCCGGTCGAGCATGGCGGCGAGCGGGTCGGGCGAGGAGACGAGCGCACGCGCCGTGGTGGCCAGCTCGTCGGCTTCGGCGCGCACGTGTCGGGCCTCGGCGCCGGTGCGCACCGCCCAGACCAGCGCGCCGGTGGCGATCGCCGCCGCGAGCAGGACCAGGCCGACACCCCAGGCATCCGGCAGGTGCAGCTGCGCGGCCACCAACGCCCCGATCGCCAGCCCGACGATCACGGCCGCGGGGGCCAGCCACTGCCGCGTTGCCCGGTTCCCGGCGCCGACCGGCACCACGTGGACGTCGAGTCCGACGGCGGTGGCCTCCCGGACGATGTCGTGGAGATCGGCGTCACTGCCCACGAGCAACTGCCCGGCCTGGACGGCGCGGGCGGCCTCCACGAGCGCCCGGGCGGATCCGTCGCCGACCACGGCCCGCACCTCGCCACCGAGGTCGGCCACGAGGCGTTGCTCGGCCTCGAGACGGTCGTCGGTCCCGGCGACCGTCGCTCCGCCGTGCCGGGAGAGGCCGACGACGCGGGCGCCCAGTCGGTCGGCCAGCCGCGCGGCGCGCCGGATCACCCGCGCGTTGTCGGCCCGTCCGCTGAGCGCCACCGCCACGGTCGCCGTGTCCTCGTCGGGGGCGGCGGCGACGGCCGGGTGGCGCCGGTAGCGGTTGGCCTCGTCCTCCGCGCGGTCCGCCATCCATTCCAGCGCCAGCTCTCGCAACCGAGCCAGGCGCGCCGGCTGGAACGCTGCCGCCGCGGCGGGATCGAGCGCGTCGGGCCCGGCCAGCGACCCGTGGGCGAGCCGGCGGCGCAGCGCCTCGGGCGTGATGTCGACGAGCTCCAGCTGCTCGGCGGCCTTCAGCAGCGCATCGGGAACGGTGGGCCGCCGCAGCCCGGTCACCTGCGCGGCCAGATCGGAGAGGCTCTCGATCTCGTCCGCCCGCACCGTGCCGACCACGTCGATGCCGGCGTCGAGCAGGGCCGACGCGTCCTGCCAGCGCGACGCGGTGACGGACCCGGGCGGGTTCCGCGCCGCCAGGTCGTCGATGACGACGACGTCGGGGCGCTCGGCCAGCACCGTGGCCAGGTCGAGCACCTCGTCCGGCGCCGGCGCCTCGGTCTCGGCGCTCATGGCCCGTAGCAGCCCGTCGAGCCGTTCGCGGGTACCGGTGCGACCGTGGGTGTCGATCGGGCCCAGGTGCACGCGGCGGCCGCGCTCGACGCGTCGCAACGCCTCGCCGAGCAGCGCGCACGTGGCGCCGGCACCGGCCGCCACGCCCACGTACACCCGCAGGCTCCCGCGCTGGGTGGCGGTCATCGTCTCGAACCCTACACAGGGCACAGGACATCGGCTGGTTCCGGCGGGCGGGTGGGGAGTGCACCAAGATGGATCCGTGCTGCGGTCCCCCCGATGACGTCCCCCCGATGACGTCCCGCGACCGCGGCGATCCGGTGCCCGGCTACCTGGCGACGTTCGTCGTCATCGGCATGTCGGCGAGCCTGCTCGGCCCGGCGCTCGGCGGGCTGCGCGAGCGCACGGGCACGACCAAGTCCGAGATCAGCATCCTGTTCGTGTGCGCGTCGCTCGGCTACCTGGGCGGTTCGCTGCTCGGCGGCCGCGGCTACGACCGCCGGCTGGGCCATCGGCTGATGGGTGGCATGCTCGTGCTGCTCGCCGTGTCGATGGTGGGTCTGGCGTGGGCTCCGAGCCTGGCGTGGCTCGTGGTGATCTACGTCGTGCAGGGCCTGGCGGGCGGCGGCGTCGACGTCGGTGGCAACACGCTCGTCGTGTGGGCCAAGGGACGCGAGGTCGGCCCGTACCTCAACGCGCTCCACCTCTCGTTCGGCGTCGGCGCGCTGCTGGCGCCCCTGATCGTGAACCGGGCGCTGGCGTGGGGCGACGGCGTCGGAGGCGCCTACACCGCGGTGGCGGTGCCGGCCGTGATCGTGGCCGCGTGGCTGCTGACCCGCCCGTCACCCGAGCCGGTCGACGCCGAGGCCCACCACTCGGGTGGCGGTCGTGCACCTGTGGCCGTGCTGGCCGTGGTGGCGCTGTTCTTCTTCTTCTACGTCGGTGTCGAGGTCGGCTTCGGCGGGTGGGTGTACACGTACGCGCAGGAGGTCCACCTCGGCGGGAGCAACGGTCCTGCGGCGTTGACCGCCGTGTTCTGGGGGTCGTTCACGCTCGGGCGTCTGCTGTCGGTGTGGCTGGCCCACCGACTTCCGGCCGGTGCGCTCCTGACCGGGTCGTGTCTGCTGGCGGTCGTCGCCGCGCTGCTGCTCGTCGTGGCCGACGGTGCTG
This sequence comes from Actinomycetes bacterium, assembly GCA_031423915.1. Taxonomy (GTDB): domain Bacteria; phylum Actinomycetota; class Acidimicrobiia; order Acidimicrobiales; family Ilumatobacteraceae; genus JANMAT01. Next base: position 2,911 of record JANPGL010000737.1, read on the forward strand.
CGGTGCCGGTGTGGATCGGGACCGTGCTGTTCGGCTTCGGGACGGCCCCCCAGTTCGCCACCATGATCGCCTTCGCCGAGCGGCACTTCCCGCTCACCGGGTCCGCCACGTCGTGGTTCCTCGGCGCCGCGGGGCTGGGCAGCCTGGCGCTGCCGTGGCTCATCGGCCAGCTGCTCGACCGCAGCGGCGCGTCGGCCATGCCCAAGGCGGTGTTCGTGGCCGCCGTCGTCACGGTGGCGTGGCTGGCCGTCGTGCGCGTGGTGCTGACGCGGCGCGCCGCCGCGGGCGGGCGTCTCGAGGGAGCCCTCGGCTAGGTTCGATCGCGTCCGCGAGTGCAGGGGGGTCGGACGTGGGGTGTCTGCTGGTGGCGAACCGCGGAGAGATCGCGGTGCGGATCGTGCGCGGGGCGAGGGAACTGGGCTGGGCGACGGTGGCGGTCTACGCGTCCGACGACGCCGAGAGCCGTCACGTCACGGTGGCCGACCGTGCCCGGGCGTTGGAGGGGCGCGGCGCCGCCGCCTATCTCGACGCCGAGCAGCTGCTGCGCATCGCCCGGGAGGAAGGCTGCGACGCCGTCCACCCCGGCTACGGCTTCCTGTCGGAGCAGGCGGCGTTCGCCGCGCGCTGCGCCCAGGAGGGCGTCACCTTCGTGGGTCCGCGCGCCGAGACGCTCGGCCTGCTGGGCGACAAGGTGGCAGCGCGTGCGCTGGCGCGCTCGCTCGGCATTCCGGTGCTCACGGGCACCGAGGGCCCGACGACGGCCGACGAGGTGCGGGGCTTCCTGGCGTCGCTCGGCCCCGGCGGCGCGGTGATGGTGAAGGCGGTGGCCGGCGGCGGCGGTCGCGGCATGCGTGCCGTCACCGAGGCGGCCGACGTGGAGGAGGCCGTCGAGCGGTGCCGTTCCGAGGCGCAGGCCGCGTTCGGCAACGGCCAGGTGTACGTGGAGCGGTTGCTGCGCCGGGCGCGCCACATCGAGGTGCAGATCGTGGGCGACGGCTCCGGCGCGGTCGCGCACCTGGGTGAGCGCGACTGCAGCGTGCAGCGCCGCAACCAGAAGCTCGTCGAGATGGCGCCCGCCCCGTCGCTCGACTCGGGCCTGCGCCGTCGGCTTCTCGACGCCGCGGTTCGCCTCGGCGAGGCGACGCGCTACCTCGGCGTCGGTACGGTCGAGTTCCTCGTCGATGCCGACGCCGACCCGTCGGGTGAGCAGGCGTTCGCGTTCATCGAGGCGAACGCCCGCCTGCAGGTGGAGCACACGGTCACCGAGGAGGTCACCGGCGTCGACCTCGTGCAGACGCAACTGCGCCTGGCCGAAGGCGCGTCGCTGGCCGATGTCGACCTGGACGGCGAGCCGAGCTTCCGAGGCGTGGCCGTCCAGGCCCGGGTGAACCTCGAGGTGCTGGCGGCCGACGGAAGCGTGCGCCCGACCGGTGGCATCGTCAGCGTGTTCGAGCCGCCCGCCGGACCGGGCATCCGCGTCGACACCTTCGCCACGTCGGGCTACCGGACGACGGCCAACTACGACTCGCTGCTGGCCAAGGTCATCGTGCACCACCCGAGCGCCGATCCGCGCGCCGCCCTGGCCCGGCTCGACGCCGCACTCGGCGAGCTGCGCGTGGAGGGTGTCGGCACGAACGCGTCGCTGCTGCGCGCGTTGGTGCGTCGACCCGAACTGGCGGTGGGCGGCGCCACCACCACGTTCCTCGAGGCCGAGCTGCCGGCGCTGCTCGCCTCGATCGCTCTGCCGGCCCCGGACATCGGCGCGGGCCCCGCGCTCGCCGGGGCGCGCATCGACAAGGGCGATCCGCTGGCGGTCCTGGCCCACGGCAAGTCGGCCGGCGGCGCCAGTGGCGGCCCGAGCGCCGCCCCGGCGATGGCCGCCGCCATCGCCGGCCCGCCCGGCACCGAGGCGGTCGAGGCGCCCCTGCAGGGCACGATCGTGGCGGTCGACGTGGCGCTCGGCCAGCCCGTGGCCGAGGGCCAGCAGGTTGCGGTGATGGAGGCCATGAAGATGGAGCACGTCATCACCGCCACGACCTCGGGCTACGTGCGCGCCGTCGGCGTGCGCGTCGGCGACACGGTCTTCCCTGGCCACCCGCTGCTGTTCGTGGAGCCGGCCGACGTGGACGTCGCCGTCGAGGAGGCCGCCGGCGAGGTCGACCTCGACCACGTCCGGCCCGACCTGGCCGAGGTGCACGAGCGGTTGAGCAAGACCCTCGACGCGCACCGACCCGAGTCGGTGGCCCGCCGCCGCAAGACGGGGCAGCGCACGGCGCGCGAGAACCTGGACGACCTCGTCGACGAGGGCACTTACCTCGAGTACGGGCGCTACACGATCGCCGCGCAACGACGCCGGCGCAGCGTCGAGGACCTGATCGACAACACCCCGGCCGACGGCATGCTCGCCGGCATTGGCCGCGTGAACGGCGACCGGTTCGGCGAGCGCTCGCGAGTGGTCGTGATGTCGTACGACTACACGGTGCTGGCGGGTACGCAGGGCCTGCAGAACCACCGCAAGAAGGACCGGCTTTTCGAGATCGCCGAACGCCAGAAGCTGCCGCTCGTGTTCTTCACCGAGGGCGGCGGTGGGCGGCCGGGCGACACCGACGGCATCGGCGGCGGCCTCGATTGCATGGCGTTCACGCTCTTCGGGGGGCTGTCGGGCCTGGTGCCCATCGTGGGCATCAACTCGGGCCGCTGCTTCGCCGGCAACGCCGCACTGCTCGGCTGCTGCGACGTCGTGATCGCCACGAAGAACTCGACCATCGGCATGGGTGGCCCCGCCATGATCGAGGGCGGGGGCCTCGGCATCTTCAAGCCCGAGGAGGTCGGGCCGATGTCGGTGCAGACGACGAACGGCGTGGTCGACGTGGAGGTGGAGGACGAGGCCGAGGCCGTCGCCGTCGCCAAGCGGTACCTGAGCTACTTCCAGGGTCGCGTCGACGATTGGACGTGCGAGGACCAGCGCAAGCTCCGTTCGATCATCCCCGAGCAGCGGCTGCGCATGTACGACGTGCGCCGGGTCATCGAGACGATGTGCGACACCGGCTCGGTGCTCGAGCTGCGCGCCGCGTTCGGGCTCGGCATGATCACGGCACTCGTGCGCATCGAGGGTCGCCCGGTCGGCATCGTGGCGAACAACCCGGCGCACCTCGCGGGCGCGATCGACTCTGACGGTGCCGACAAGGCGGCGCGGTTCCTGCAGCTGTGCGACGCGTTCGACATCCCGGTCGTGTTCCTGTGCGACACGCCGGGGATGATGGTCGGCCCCGAAGTCGAGAAGACCGCGCTGGTGCGCCACTGCAGCCGCTTGTTCGTGACCGGCGCGTCGATGACCGTGCCGTTCATGACGTTCGTGCTCCGCAAGGGCTACGGGCTCGGCGCGCAGGCGATGGCCGGCGGCAGCTTCCACGCCACGCTGTTCACCGTCGCGTGGCCGACCGGCGAGTTCGGCGGCATGGGCCTCGAGGGCGCGGTGAAGCTGGGCTACCGCAAGGAGCTGGCCGCGCTCGAGGACCCGGCCGAGCGCCGTGAGCTGTACGAGCAGATGGTCGCCCGCATGTACCAGCACGGCAAGGCGTTGTCGACGGCCACGGCGTTCGAGATCGACGACGTGATCGACCCGGTCGACACGCGGGCGATGATCGTCGCTGCGCTCGAGACCACGCCGCCACCGGCGCCGCGGACCGGCAAGAAGCGGCCGATGATCGACACCTGGTGAGCGTGGCGTCGGCGCGCCGCGTCGAGGCGCGCGGGTTCGTCAGCGGCAGCCGACGGCGTCGTTGCAGCGGCGGACGGCGAGCTCGGCGAACACGTCGATCGCCGGCGACAGCCGGCGCGCTCCCACGGTGGCGAGCACGATCACGCGGGGTTCGATCGGTGGATCGAGCGGTCGGACGGCCACGCCCGGGTCGTCGTGGTCGATGGCGAGCGACGGGAGCACGGCGTGGCCTATGCCAGCACGGACCATCGCTTGCACGGCCGAGTTGTCGTTCGAGCGGAACGTGATGTCGAGATTGCCGTGGCGGGCGAGGCCGCTCTCGATGAGGGCCTGGCACATGTTCGGCATCTGGCTGATCAAGGGGCGGGAGACGAGCGCGCTCGTCGACACCGCGGCGTGTCGCGCGGGCAGGATCGGCGAGTCGAGGGGCAGGATCGCCATGAACGGGTCGACGCACAGCTGCCGTAGCTCGAGCCCGTCCTCGTCGAACGGGAGCACGAGGAACGACGCGTCGAGCTCGCCGGCGTGGAGCAGCGCGAGGAGCTCGGCCTGGTCGTCGGACTCGTAGGGGAGCACCCGGACGTCGGGGCGATCGCTGTGCAGCGCAGCCAGCACCTGGGGGAGGATGCGCACCGAGACCGACTGGAAGGTACCCACGCGCAGCGTGCCCGACTGGCCCGAGCGCAGGCCGATCAGGTCGGCTTCCGCGGCCCGTACGCGTTCGAGCACCGAGACGGCGTGGGGAAGGAGCACGCGCCCTGCGGCCGTCAGGGTCACCGGCCTGGGTCCACCAGGACGGTCGAACAGCGGCTCACCGACCATGCGTTCGAGCGTGCCGATCTGCTGGCTCACCGCCGACTGGGTGAAGCCGAGGCGGGTAGCGGCGCGGCCGAAGGTGCCCTCTTCGGCGACGGCGCGCAAGGCTGCGAAGTGCCGGAGATCGGCGTCGACGAGGTTCATGATGGCCATGGCCACATCATAAGCCGTTGCGATGGTCTCCATTCCGTATATTCGGTTTTGCTGATGACAAACTCCCCGTACCGTGATGGTCGAGAGCACGTCAGGAGCCGTCGATGACCCCCACCACCAGCACGTTCGGATACCAGGTCGCCCGCCTCGGCGAGGCCATCACCGCTGACGGCATCGAGCACTACGAGGCCGAAGTCGCCTCCCTCGCCGCCCGCGCCCGTCGCGC
>JANPGL010000738.1:0-14217 GCA_031423915.1 Actinomycetes bacterium
TTGCCGTCGGCGGTGGTCTCGTAGGCCTGCGGGTACAGCGGGAACTGCGTCATCCACACCATCCAGGAGCTGTTACCGCACTCCGTGACGGGGTTGATGCAGTCGGGCCACTGCTCGGCGCCGATGGTGATGGTGTCACCCTTGGCGGGCACCCACTTGTACGACGACATGAACGGGCCCATGTAGTTGGCCGCGTCACCGTCGACCGGGCCCGACAGCTTGTCGGTGCGGTAGGCGACGAGGTTCGGGAACTGGTACAGCGGCAGCGTCACCGAGTCCTTGGCCAGGATGGCATCCAGCTGGTGGATGAGCTCGACGCGCTTGTCGACGTTGACCTCGGCGTCACCGGCCTTCTGGAGCTTGTCGGCCTCGGGGTTGCAGTAGCCGGCCGTGTTCTGGCCCTGGTTCTTGTTGGCCTCGCTCGGGACCTGGTCACAGGTCAGGATCGACGTCGAGGTCGGGTCCGGGCTGGCCGTGAAGATGAACATGGCCAGCTCGTAGTCGAGCGCCGGGTAGCGCTTCTGGAACACGGTCGCCGAGTCGGCGTTGTCGGCCACGACGTTGAAGCCGGCCTTCTTGAACTCGGGGATCATGAGCGCCTGCGTGTCCGAGCGACGCTTGTTGCCGTTCGTGACCCAGCGGATCGTCGGGACCTTGCCGGTCTTGTCGGCCCACATGCCCGAGCCGTCCTTCTTCCAGCCGGCGTCCGTGAGCAGCTTGGCGGCCGCCGTCGGGTCGAAGGTCTTGGCGAAGGCCTGGTCGCACCACTTGCCGATCGTCGGCACCCACACGGCGCAGGTCTGGGCCTTGGCGCCCGGGAAGAGCGGGTCGTAGATGTTCTTGATGATGAGGTCGCGGTCGATCGACTTCGAGAACGCCTCGCGGAACGTCTTGTCCGCGAACGGGCCCTTGTTCGAGTTGAACCACAGGTTCTCGTAGTTCACGCCGTAGCCCGGCGTGACCTTGATGTTGGCGTCCTTGAGAGCGTCGGCGACGCCGGCGGCGGCCTGCGGGAAGATCATGTCGACCTCACCGGCCGTGAGGGCGGCCACGCCACCGTCGTCCTGACGGGGGACGATGACGACCTTCTTGGCCTTCGGCAGCGAGGCGGCGTCCCAGAACTTGTCGTTCGGGACGAGCACGATCTGATCGGGCGAGAACGACTCGAGCTTGTACGGCGTGGCCGTGGGGATGCCGGCGGCGTCGGCGAAGTCCTTCGAGACGTCCTTGCAGTTGGCGATCTTCGACGCCTGCGTGAGCACCGGCGAGAAGAGGCCCTTCCAGGGGGCGTACGGCTGCTTGAAGGTGACGACGTAGGTGTCGGCCTTCGAGAAGTCGGTCTTCTCGATCTCGGTGTACCCCGTCGAGAGGATGGACCCCGGCGTGTTGATGACGGCGTCCTTCGTGCACTCGAAGTCCTTCGAGGTGACGGGGCTGCCATCACCCCACACGGCCTTCGGGTTGATCTTGTAGGTCACCGTCATCTTGCCGCCGGTGGTGCCGCCGGCGGTGGTGGCCGTGGCCGCTGCAGTGGTGGCTGGGGCTGCGGTGGTGGCCGCAGCTGCCGTGGTCGAAGCCGCCGCAGCAGTGGTCGAGCCACCGCCGTCGGAGCTCTTGTTGTCGCTGCCGCAGGCGGCGGCGACGAGTGAGGCCCCGAGCAGCAATGCTGCCGCGCGAGCACCCCGTGTGGTCCGCATCACGATGTGTTCCTCCTGGGTTTGTCTGTCGGGGCCCGTAGGCCAGCCGGACTAGCGGTCGACCCTAGCACCGACCTACCGGGCGGTAGCGGTACCGCAGCAAGACTGTCACGGGGCCGTCACCAGGGAGAACGCGTGTTTCGGACACATTGACGAAATGCCCCTCCGGCGATGTGCGCCGGAAGGGGCCGTTCATCAGGACGTTTGGCCGTACTGGATGATCCGGGCGAACTCGTCGGGATCGAGGCTGGCGCCACCGACCAACGCGCCGTCGATATCGGGCTGCGCCATGAGTTCAGCGATGTTCGCCGCCTTCACGCTGCCCCCGTACTGGATGCGGATCGCCGCAGCGACCTCACTGCCGGCGGTGGCGGCAACCTCGGCGCGGATCGCCCCACACACGGCTTGCGCATCGGCCGCGGTGGCCGTGCGACCCGTGCCGATGGCCCAGATCGGCTCGTAGGCGATGACGAGCGAGCGCACGTGCTCGGGGTTGCGTCCCGCCAGCATCGCCCGCACCTGGCCGAGCACTTTTGTCTCGGTGTCGCCCGCCTCGCGCTCGGCCAGCGTCTCGCCGCAACAGCCGATGGCCGTCATCCCGAGCGCCTGGATGGCCGTGACCTTGAGGGCGACCATCTCGTCGGTCTCGCCGAACAGCTCTCGCCGCTCCGAGTGCCCGGCGATGACGTAGTGCACGTTCAGCTTGGCCAGGAAGTGCGGCGATACCTCGCCGGTGTACGCGCCCTTCTCCTCCCAGTGGCAGTGCTGGGCGCCGAGGCCGATCGGGATGTCGTCGCTCTCCAGCACGGTCTGGATCGAGCGCAGGTCGGTGAACGGAGGGTGGATCGACACGTCGACCGAGTCGTTCGCCTCGTTGGTCACCTGTTAGCTGAGCTTCTGCACCGTCTGGATGGCCTCGTAGTGGTTGAGGTGCATCTTCCAGTTGCCACTGATGAGCGGCTTGCGACTAGCGCTTGGCATTGGGGGCCTCCCTCAGGGCGGCGAGGCCGGGAAGGTCGCCGAGCTCGAGCAGTTCCAGGCTGGCGCCACCGCCGGTCGACACGTGGTCGACCTCGTCGTCGAGACCGAACTGGGCCAGCGCAGCCGCCGAATCGCCACCGCCCACCACGGTGAACGCCTTCGTGTCGGCCATGGCCTGGGCCACGGCCCGGGTGCCCATGGCGAAGCGCTCGTCCTCGAACATGCCCATGGGACCGTTCCAGAAGACGGTGCGGGCGTCCATGACGACGTCCGCGAACGCGGCCGCGGAGCCGGGGCCGATGTCGAAGCCCTTGCCACCGGCCGGCACGTTGCGGCCCCAGGTGGAGACGTTGCCGTCCTTGTCGACGCCGATGATGTCTTCGGGCAGATGGATCGGCTTGCCCAGCGCCAGCAGGCGCCGACACGTCTCGACCTGGTCGGCCTCGAAGAGCGAGTCGCCCACCGTGTGGCCCTGCGCGTTGAGGAAGGTGAAGCACATGGCGCCACCGACCACCAGCGCGTCGACGATGTTCAGCAGCGCCTCGACGACGCCGAGCTTGTCGGAGATCTTCGAGCCGCCGAGCACCGCCACGAACGGGTGCTTCGGATGGTCGCGGAGGCCGAGGAGGACGTCGACCTCCTTCTCCAACAGCCGGCCCATGGCCGACGGCACGGTCTTGGGCGGGCCGACGATCGACGCATGCGCCCGATGGGCCGCACCGAACGCGTCGTCGACGTACATGTCGACGCCCTCGACCAGCTTGGCCACGAAGGCCGGATCGTTGCCCTCCTCGCCCGGGTCGAAGCGCAGGTTCTCGAGCAGCGCGACGCCCGGCGCCAGCTCGGCCAGGCGGGCCCGGACCGCGTCCATCGAGTACTTCGGGTCGGGCTTGCCCTTCGGCCGCCCGAGGTGGGACGCGGTGGTGACCCGCGCCCCTCGCTCGGTGAGCCACTGGATCGTCGGTAGGGCGGCACGGATCCGGAAGTCGTCCGTGATCCGCCCGCTTTCCATCGGGACGTTGAAGTCGGTGCGGACGAGGACGTGGCGACCCGCCACGTCACCCAGGTCCTCCAGGCGGGGAAGGCTCGCCACGTCGCTCGTCCCCGTCACTTGGCGGACTTCTTGGTGGCCTTGGTGGCCCTCTTGGCCTTCTTGAGCTCCTTGCCGACGTACAGCGTCATGTCGACCAGGCGGTTGGAGTAGCCCCACTCGTTGTCGTACCAGCCGAGCACCTTGACCAGGTTGCCCATGCTCATCGTGAGGCCCGAGTCGAAGATGCACGAGTGCGGGTCGGTGACGATGTCGCTCGACACGATCGGGTCCTCGGTGTACTTGAGGATGCCCTTCAGCGCGCCCCTGGCCGCCTTGGCGTAGGCGGCGTTGATCTGCTCGACGGTGGCCGTCTTGTCGAGCACGGCGACGAGGTCGGTGATCGAGCCCGTCGGCACCGGCACGCGCAGCGACGTGCCGTCGAGCTTGCCCTTCATCGACGCCATCACGAGGCTGGTGGCCCGGGCGGCGCCGGTGGACGTGGGCACGATGTTGATGGCGGCGGCGCGGGCGCGCCGCAGGTCGCTGTGCGGACCGTCGACCAGCTGCTGATCGCCCGTGTAGGCGTGCACGGTCGTCATGAGGCCCTGCTTCACGCCGAAGGCGTCGTCGAGCACCTTGACCAGGGGGACGAAGCAGTTGGTCGTGCACGACGCGTTCGAGATGACCGTGTGCTTGGCCGGGTCGAACGTGGCATGGTTCACGCCGTACACGAACGAGGCGTCGGCACCGTTCGACGGCGCCGACACCATCACGAGCGGGGCGCCCGCCGTCAGGTGCATCGCCGCCTTCTCGCGGTCGGTGAACAGGCCCGTCGACTCGATCACGAGATCGACACCGAGCTCGCCCCACGGCAGCTCTGCCGGGTTGCGGACCTGGAGGACGTTCAGCACGTCACCGTCGACCGACACGCCGTTCTTGGTCGCCTTGATCGTGTTCGGCAGCACGCCGAGCAGCGAGTCGTACTTGAGCAGGTGCGCCATCTGTGTCAGCGAACCGAGGTCGTTCACCGCCACGAAGTCGATGTCGGCGCCCCGCTCCTTGGCGGCGCGGAAGAAGTTCCGTCCGATCCGACCGAAGCCGTTGATGCCCACCCGTACCGTCATCGTTGATCCTTTCCCCGGGCCCTGCCGGGAGCTCACCTGCACGCGAAACCCGGCGAACCTTAGTCAACCGGGGTGATACCGACCCGGGTACGCCGACCTGGCGCTCCGGGGACCTTCAGCACTGCCCACCTCCGCCTGCTTCAACCCATCCTGGGCAGGTCCCGGTGCGAAACCTGTGGCGCGTGGCCGTGTCGGACGAGCCGGCGCGCCAGCTCCTCCACCACCGCCACCGAACGGTGGCGCCCGCCCGTGCACCCCAGTGCCACCGTCAGGTAGCTCTTGCCCTCGGCGACGTACGCCGGCAGCAACGACACGAGCAGCTCCTCGACCTTGTCGAGGAAGGGCTCGGCGGCGTCCTGGCCGAGCACGTAGTCGCGCACCGGCGCGTCCTGCCCGGTCTGGTCGCGCAGACCCTCCACCCAGAACGGGTTCGGCAGGAAGCGGCAGTCGAACACCATGTCCACGTCGAGGGGCAGGCCGTGCTTGTAGCCGAACGACTGGAGGGTCGTCTGCATGGCGACCGACGGGACATCCGTGGCGAACGTCTCGGAGATGCGCGCCTTGAGCTGGTGGATGGTCAGCGCGGAGGTGTCGATCACCAGATCGGCCGCGGCCTTGACCACCTCGAGCAGCTCGCGTTCCCGCTCGACCGCACCGACGATGGTCATGCCTTCGCCGCCGAGCGGATGACGGCGCTTCGTCGCGCCGTAGCGGCGCACGAGCTCGGGCGTGGCGGCGTCGAGGTACAGGATGCGGACCCGGTGCCCCGCCGCCCGCAACTTGGTCACCTCGTCGAGGATCGCCGTCTGATGGAGCACCCGCCCGACCACCAGCGCCAGGCCGGCACCGGCGAGCTCCGACGTCGACGCCAGCTCGACGACCTTCTCGATGAGCGACGTCGGCAGGTTGTCGACGACGAACCAGCCGAGGTCCTCCAGGTCGGCCGCGGCCTGCGAACGCCCGGCGCCCGACAGTCCGGTGATCACGAGGATGTCCGTCATCGCCTCACCAATCTATGGAGTCGAGCGCTTCGCGGCTCGGAGGAAGAGCAGACGGGGGATCGTCGCCGCCGCCACGTACTCCTCGGCCCGGGCCAGGAAGCCTGCGGGTGGCGCCGGCTCCTCCATCCGTTCGAGGAACAGACCGGCCTCGGCCATGGCGTTGACGTAGCGCGAGAGGGGTCGGTGGATGAACGGGATGAAGACGTCCTTCTCGACCTCCTCGATCGTCTCGTCCTCCACGAGGTACGGGCCGATGCGCCAGTACTGCTCGGGCGGATCGAGCACCTGGTCGTCGATCCACCCCGAGCTCGGCGTCTGGAGGAGCGGGTGGTTCAGGAAGAACAGGAAGCGCCCGCCCGGTCGAAGCACTCGGGCCACCTCGGCTATCGCCTCGTCGACGTCGCGGATGTGCTCGAACACGAGGCAGGCCACGACGGCGTCGAACGAGGCGTCCCGCAGCGGCAGCGACCCTGCACCGGCCCGGGCGTAGGCCGCCCCCCCGGCACGGTCCCTCGCCGTCACGAGCTGGTTCCAGGTCGGGTCGACCCCGATCACCCGGGTGGCGCCGCCGCGCACGGCCAGCCGCGAGACCTGCCCGTCGCCGCAGCCGACGTCGAGCACGTCGATGGCGCCGGCCAGGTTGGCCGCCGCCATCGGCAGGATCTGCTCGACGTACTCCGGGTCGGCACCGTCGGTGAACCCGTCGATCCACCAGCTGGCGTGGGTCTCCCACAGGTCGTCGGTCATGGCTCTCCTGCCAGGTCGGCGGCGGTCGCCGGTCGGGGCTGCGGGGACCGAGCTCCACCGCGGACATGGTCGTACACGGCCTGGGCGACGGCGTTCGGCAGCCAGCTCAGCGCCTGCAGCTCCTCGAGGCTGGCCTGCTTCACGGCCCGCACGCCACCGAGCTCGGTCACGAGGCGCTTGCGGCGCGTCTCACCGAGGCCCGGGATCCCGTCGAGGGACGACGCCGTCATGCGCTTGCCGCGCAGCTCGGCGTGGAACGAGTTGGCGAAGCGATGGGCCTCGTCCCGGATGCGCTGGAGCAGGAACAGCGCCTCGCTCCCGCGCGGCACGGGCACCGGGTCGGGGTTCCCCGGCACGTAGACCTCCTCGAAGCGCTTGGCCAGCGACGCCACCGGGATCTCCTCGGTGAGGCCCAGCTCGGCCAGCACCTTCACGGCCACGCCCAACTGCCCCTTGCCCCCGTCGACCAACAGCAACTGCGGCGGGTAGGCGAACTTGCCCGGCTTGTCGCCGCGCTCGTTGACGGGCCGGTCCCGCTCGTCGAGGTACGCCTGCAGCCGCCGGGTGAGGACCTCCTCCATGGCGGCGAAGTCGTCGTTGCCCGGCACCGTCTTCACCTTGAAGCGGCGGTACTCGCTCTTGCGGGGCAGGCCGTCTTCGAGCACCACCATCGACCCGACGTAGTCGGTGCCCTGCAGGTGGGCCATGTCGTAGCACTCGATGCGCAACGGCGCCTCGGGAAGACCGAGGTGATCCTGCAGCTCGGTGAGCGCCCGACTGCGCGTGTTGTGGTCGGCGGCCCGGCGCAGGCGGTGCCTCGTGAACTCTTCCTTGGCGTTGCGCGTCACCGTCTCGTGCAGGTCGCGCTTGTCGCCGCGTTGGGGGATGCGGACCTGCACGCGGCTGCCCCGCTGGGTGCTCAGCCACTCCTCGTACACCGTTAGCGCCTCGGGCTCGCACGGGACGAGCACCGACTTCGGGATGCCGAGGGGAGGCTCGTCGCCGTACAGCTCCTCGAGGATGCGCGCCACCAGCTGGGGGCCGTCGAGGTCCTCGACCTTGTCGAGGATGAACCCCTTGCGCCCCACCACGCGGCCCTTGCGCACGTAGAAGATCTGCACGGCCGCCTCGAGGTCGTCCTCGGTGAGCCCGATGACGTCGATGTCCTCGCTCCGCTCGGCCACCATCTGCTGGCGTTCGATGGCCCGCTGCACGGCGGCCAGCCGGTCCCGCACGCGGGCCGCCCGCTCGTACTCCAGCTCGCCGGCCGCCGCCTTCATCTCCTGTTGGAGCCGCTGGACGATCTCGTCGGTGTCGCCGTCGAGGAACTCGCAGAGCTCCTCGACCAGCTGCTGGTAGGCGGCCGGGGTGATCTCACCGACGCACGGCCCGGAGCACTTCTCGATGTGGAACAGCAGGCACGGCCGACCCAGCCGCTCGTGCTGGTTGAACTTGCTCGGCGAGCACGTCCGGATGGGGAACGTGCGCAGGAGCAGGTCGAGGGTGTCGCGGATGGCGTAGGCGTGGGCGTAGGGCCCGAAGTAGCGCACGCCCTTGCGCTTGCGACCCCGCATGACGAGCGCCCGGGGCCACACCTCGTCGAGGGTGACCGCCATGAACGGGTAGCTCTTGTCGTCGCGCAGCCGGATGTTGAACCGGGGCCGGTGCTGCTTGATGAGGCTGTACTCCAGCATCAGCGCCTCGACCTCGTTGCGCACCTGGATCCACTCGACGGTGGCGGCGGTGGCCACCATCTGGGCGGTCCGGGCGTGGAGGTTGCGGGGATCCTGGAAGTAGTTCGACAGGCGCTGACGGAGGTTCGACGCCTTGCCCACGTAGATGACCCGGCCCGCGGCGTCGCGGAACTGGTACGAGCCGGGCTCCTCGGGAATCGAGCCGGTAGGCGGGCGGGCGACCATCGCCTCCGAGGTTAGAGGGGACGCGGCCCGCACGCCCCCGATCGCGCCCGTGTCTCGTACCACCGGTCCGAGGTTCGTCCCGGCGCCTCACCGACCCGGTACGGTCTCGCCCGTGATCCAGGTCAGCGGGTTGACGAAGCGGTTCGGGTCGGTGACGGCCGTGCGTGACCTGACGTTCACGGTCGAGTCGGGCCAGGTGACCGGCTTCCTCGGCCCGAACGGCGCCGGCAAGTCCACCACGATGCGCTGCATGCTCGAGCTCGACCGGCCCGACGCCGGCGTCTGCACGTTCGACGGCAAGAAGCTCTCGCAGTACCGCCAGCCGCTCCGCGAGGTCGGCATGCTGCTCGACGCCAAGGCCGTGCACCCGACCCGTTCGGCTCGCAACCACCTGCGCGCGGTGGCGGCGGCCAACCGCCTGCCCAAAGCCCGCATCGACGAGGTGCTGGGGCTCGTCGGCCTCAGCGAGGTGGCCGGAAAGCGAATCGGCGGGTTCTCCCTCGGCATGCATCAGCGCCTCGGCCTCGCCACCGCACTCCTCGGCGACCCGCACACCCTGCTGTTCGACGAGCCGGCGAACGGGCTCGACCCCGAGGGCATCCTGTGGATCCGTACCTTCATGCAGTACCTGGCCTCGCAGGGCCGCACGGTGCTCGTGTCGAGCCACCTCCTGGCCGAGATGGCCCTCACGGCCACCGACCTGGTGGTCATCGGCCGCGGGGCGCTCATCAGCCAGGGCACGGTGCAGGAGTTCGTCGACCACGCGGCCGGCACCTGGGTCCACGTGCGCAGCCCGCAGGTCACCCAGTTGGCGTCGTTGCTCACCCAGCACGGTGCCACCGTGCGGCCGCACGCCGACGGTTCCATCGACGTGGTCGGCCCCGATGCCGCAGCCATCGGCGAACTGGCGGCCGGTTCGGCGCTGGTGCTCCACGAGCTCTCGCCCCGGCAGGCCTCGCTGGAGGAGGCCTTCCTCGAGGCCACGAAGGACGCGCAGGAGTACCAGACGCACGTGCCCGGGGAAGTGCCCGCTCCGCCGCCGGGGGTGCCGAGCATCGTGCCGCCACCACCACCACCGGGCGGCGACTCGTGGGGCCCGCCCGCCGCCGGGGGTGCCTCGTGATCGACCTCATCCGCGCCGAGTACATCAAGATCCGCACGGTCCGCTCGACGATGATCATGCTGCTCCTCGTGGTCCTGCTGAGCGTGGTGCCCGCGGTGCTGATCGCCCTGCTCGTGAGCAAGCAGAACCTCCTCACCACCGAGCCCCGCGACCGAGTGCAGATCGCCCTCATCGGTGTGCAGTTCTCCCAGGTGCTCGTGGCGGTCATCGCCGCCCTCGTCATCGCCGGCGAGTTCCGCTTCGGCACCATCCGGACCACCTTCGTGACCGAACCCCGGCGGCTGCGAGTCCTCGCCGCCAAGCTCGTCACGGTGCTGGTGCTCGCCGCCGTGGTCTCGGCGCTCATGGTCGGCATCAGCGCCGGCCTGACCAAGCTGATCCTCGACTCCCGCGGCGTCGACTTCTCGTTCACCGCCTTCGGCGCCGGACGGCTGCTCTACGGCACGGTGCTGTACTCGATGTTCTACGCCGCCATGGGCCTGGCCATCGCCACGCTCCTGCGCAACGCCGCGGCCAGCATCACCCTCGTCATCGTCCTCCCGCTCATCGTCGAGAACGTCCTGTTCGGCATCTTCTCCGTCCTCGACCACGAGTCGTGGGCCAAGTGGTTGCCGTTCACGGCCGGGGCCCAGATCACGGCGGACACCTCGGGCAGCAGTCTCACCGAACGTTTCGCCCCGTGGACCGGCTACGGCTACGCGTGGCTGTGGGCCGTCGCCCTGCTGGGTCTCGGCGCCTGGCTCCTGCAACGGCGCGACGCCTAGGCCGTACGGTCGGCCCGCTCGGCGTCGCGGGGGCGCAACCAGGGCGCGCCGGTGCGCAACCACGACGCCAGGACCTCGCCCGGCACCGCCGGCGAAAACAGGAAGCCCTGACCGACGCGGCACCCTGCGTCGAGCAGCAGGTGCTCCTGCGAGGTGTTCTCGATGCCTTCCGCCACCACCTCGAGGCCCAGGTCCTGGGTCAGACGGATGATGGCCATCACGAGGGCCCGGTCGCGCTCGTCGTCGTGGACGTCGCGGACGAACGAACGGTCGATCTTGACGACGTCGACGGGTAGTGACTGCAGGAGGGCGAGCGACGAATGACCCGTACCGAAATCGTCGAGCGCCACGGCCACGCCCAGTGCCTTGAGGGCGGCAAGGTGGCGCTGGGCACCAGGCAGGTCGCGCATGATGGCCCGCTCGGTGACCTCGGCGCCCAGTCGCCGGGGTGAGATCCCCAACCGTTCGGTGAAGCGACGCAACTCGTCCGTGGACTGGCCGCCGGCGGTGTCCTCTGGGTCCATGTTCACCCACAGGCGGAAGCCCGGGTCGAGCAACCCCTCGTCCTCCAGGCCGGCGAGTGTCGTGCCGACGTGACGGACCATCGTGCGCAGCAGGTCCCCGGTGAGACCGCACTCCTCGATCACCGGCAGGAACCGGGCGGGCAGCAGCACGCCCTCGCTCGGGTGCCGCCACCGGGCCAGGGCCTCGGCGGCCACGATGCGACCGGTCGCCAGGTCCACCACCGGCTGGAACCAGGGAACGATCTCGTCACCGGCCAGCGCGGCCCGGACCGCCAGCTCGTCGTCGAGCTGGCGGTCGAGCATGGCCCGGAGCGAGTCGTCGAACAGCTCGACCCGGTTCCGGCCCCGCTCCTTGGCCCGGTAGAGCGCCACGTCGGCCTGCCGCAGCAGGTCGTCGGCCGTGTCGGCCAGCTCGCCGTTCTGGGCCACCCCGATCGAGACGGTGGTCACCACCTGCCGGTCCAGGACGTGGAAGGGCTCGCTGCACACGGCCTGGATGCGGGCGGCCACGGCCAACGCCTCCGCCGGGTCGTCCACCCCCGAGAGCAGGACCGTGAACTCGTCGCCGCCGAGGCGGGCGAACACGTCCTCGTCGCGCAGGACGGGGCCGATGCGCGCCGCCAGCTGGGTGAGCAGCTGGTCCCCGGCGCCGTGACCGAGCGAGTCGTTGATCACCTTGAACCGGTCCACGTCCATGAACAGCACCATCACCGTGTCACCATGCCGCCGGGCATGGGCCAAGGCGCGGTCGAGGTGCTCACGGAACAGGAGGCGGTTCACCAGGCCCGTGAGCCCGTCGTGGGAGGCGTCGTAGGCGAGGCGGGCGTTCATGGCCTCCATCTCGTGCTGCTGCCGACGGAGCTGCTCCACGAGATCGCCGTTGCCCACCTCGCGGTGGACCGCCTCGCGGAACACGGCATACAGCTCGCTGTGCAGGCTGGCCGCGTTGGCCGCGAACACCACGATCACCAACGCCATCATGCGGGCCAAGCCCCCACCGAACATGAGCAGGCCGCTCACCGACGAGATCACCAGCGGCACCTGGAACACATGGAACAGCCAGCGCGTCGGCGCGTTGAAGACCATGTTGGCCGCGATGTACCCGACCACGAACACGCCGCTCGTCGCCTGCACCCACAGGGCCCGGCCCGCCACCACCCAGGTGATCAGGCCCCAACCGAACGAGCTGGCCATCATGTTCATGGCCAGCAGGCGGAACGCCTGCGGACGCGGCCGACCCGCAGCCTGCTCCCGGTGCTCATGAGCGATCTGCACGTACGTGACCGCACACATCGCCATCGCGAACAGTGCGTAGCTGACGAGGGCGGCGTGGTCGACCGCCGACCAGGCGGCGACGATGAACACCGCCACACCGGCCGGAGCCGTGCGGGTGATGCGCTGCAGCAGGCGCTGCATCTGGTCGAAGAGGGCGCGCTCGACCCGCTCGTCGGTCGTGACGGTCATCACCGGTCCTCATCGGCGGGCACCGTGCCGGTTGTGAGGGCGGCCGCCCACTGGCGCCGGGCACCGGTTCACGCCAGGATCGACCGGTGCGCCTCGACCGGATCCTCGCCAACGCCGGGCTCGGGTCCCGTCCCGAGGTCCAACGGCTCATCCGTGCCGGTCGGGTCCGGGTGGGCGGCGAGCCCGTTCGTGACCCGACCCGGCACGCCGACCCGCTCGCCGTCGCCGTCGACGACGAGCCGCTCGATCACCCGACGGGCGTGACCGTCGCACTGCACAAGCCCGTGGGCTACGTGTGCAGCCACACCGGCGAGGAGGGCGACACCGTCTACGAACTGCTCCCCGCCACCTGGGGGTTGCGACTGCCCCGGCCCGAGGCCGTGGGCCGCCTCGACCGCGAGACCTCGGGCCTGCTGATCGTCACCGACGATCACGCGCTGCTCCACCGGCTGACCTCTCCGAAGCACCACGTCACGAAGACCTACCTGGCCACCCTCGCCCGACCCGTCGAGGACGACCTGATCGAGTCGTTCGCATCGGGGACGCTCGTCCTGCGAGGCGAGACCGAGGCCTGCCGCCCGGCGGCGGTGCAGCTGCTCGACCCCCGCACCGCCGAGGTCTCCCTCACCGAAGGTCGCTACCACCAGGTCCGCCGCATGTTCGCGGCGTGCGGCAACCACGTCGAAGCGCTGCAACGCACGGCCGTGGCCGGGTGCCGGCTCGGCGACCTGGCGCCGGGCACGTGGCGCGACGTCGACCCCGCTGAGCTGTCAGCGGCCTGACGTCTTGGCGGGCCGTCGACCCGTGGTGGTTGCCGGCGCCGCCTTCTTGTTGGCCGTCTGCTTCTTGGCGGTCTGCTTCTTGGCCGTCGTCTGCTTGGCGGTCGTCTTCGTGCCGGTGGTCGTCTTCGTGCCGGTGGTCTTCGTGCCGTTCGTCCTCGTGCCGGGTGTCTTGGTGGCCGCCACCTTCGTGGCCGGTGACCTCGGTGCGGTGGCCTCCCTGGCGGCCGCCACGCCTGCGGGCTCTGCGGCCTCGCGGGTCCCGGACGACACGACACGTGACGACGGCACGGCCGCCGGCCGGTCGGCCGGAAGGAGCGGGGCCAGGTAACGGCCGGTGTGGCTGGCCGACACGGTCACCACGTGCTCGGGCGTCCCCTCGGCCACGACCATGCCACCGCCTGACCCGCCCTCGGGCCCGAGATCGATGATCCAGTCGGCCGTCTTGATCACGTCGAGGTTGTGCTCGATGACCAGCACCGTGTTCCCCTGGTCGACGAGACGGGACAGCACGGTCAGCAGCCGGCGTACGTCCTCGAAGTGGAGACCCGTCGTCGGCTCGTCGAGCAGGTAGATGGTGTGGCCCGTCGACCGCTTCGCCAGCTCGCTGGCCAGCTTCACGCGCTGCGCCTCGCCGCCCGACAGGGTGGTGGCCGGCTGGCCGAGCCGCACGTACCCGAGCCCGACGTCGACCAGGGTCTGCATGTGGCGAGCGATGGCCGGCTGGTTGGCGAAGAACGTGACCGCTTCCTCGCACGGCATGCCGAGGATCTCCGAGATGTTCTTGCCCTTGAAGGCGATGTCGAGCGTGTCCCGGTTGTAGCGCTCGCCCTTGCACACCTCGCACGGCACGTACACGTCCGGCAGGAAGTGCATCTCGATCTTGATGGTGCCGTCGCCCTGGCACGCCTCGCAGCGCCCACCCGACACGTTGAAGCTGAAGCGTCCCGGCAGGTATCCCCGCACCTTGGCCTCGGCCGTGGTGGCGAACAGCTTGCGGATGTGGTCGAACACCCCCGTGTAGGTGGCCGGGTTCGAGCGAGGCGTGCGCCCGATGGGGC
>JANPGL010000739.1:0-4256 GCA_031423915.1 Actinomycetes bacterium
ATGATCGCGCGGGTGATTGCGCGCCGGATCGAGCGCTTTCACACGTCCGACCGGATTCGTCAGCGGCTGGCCTTCATCGCATCGATGTAAGCGGCGCTGGCGCGCCATAAGCCGAGGCTCCTCCTCCCGAGCCTGAAAGCGCGCCTCATGTCCGCATTGGACGAACTAATCGGCATCCTCACCCTCGAACCGATCGAGGTGAACCTGTTCCGCGGTGTCTCGCCGCCTGAAGAGCGCCAACGCATCTTCGGCGGTCAGGTGGTCGCCCAGGCTCTCTCGGCCGCCTATCAGACCGTTGAAGGCCACATCTGCCATTCGCTGCAGAGCTATTTCATTCGCCCAGGCGATCCCAGCATCCCGGTGCTCTATCAGATCGAACGTTCGCGCGACGGCAAGAGCTTCGCCACGCGTCGCGTGGTGGCCATCCAGCACGGCGAGGTCATCTTCAACGTGCAGGCCAGCTTCCACCGGCCCGAGCCCGGCCTCGACCACCAGTTGCCCATGCCGACCGACCTCGAGGATCCGGAGAGCCTGCCCGACTTCAAGACGCGCATGGCGCCGTACCGCCACCTGCTCGGGCCGTGGTACGACCAGCCCCGCCCCATCGACATGCGCTACGTCGACGGCATGGGTGTCGAGCGCCGCGCCGACCGCCGCCCGTACCAGCGAGTGTGGATGCGAACGGACGGGGAGCTCCCGATCGACGACCACGTGCTCCACGCCTGCATCGTCACGTATGCGTCCGACATGACGCTGCTCGACACCACGCTGCTGCCCCACGGGCTCGGCTGGGCCGACAACGCCGTGCAGATGGCCAGCCTCGATCACGCCATGTGGTTCCACCGCGACTTCCGCGCCGACCAGTGGCTCCTCTACGACCAGCACACCCCCACCTCGGCCGGCGGGCGCGGCCTGGCGTACGGGAGCATCTACACCCACGACGGGAACCTGGCGGTGTCCGTCGTCCAAGAAGGACTGATCCGCCCGAACCGATGACCGCACGCCGACCGCACGCTCCCGTCCTCGCCACCCTCGCGCTCGTCGTGGGACTGGCGGCCTGTTCGAGCGACGGCGGGAACGCCGCCTCCGATTCGTCGGTGCCCGTGGTCGCTGCGGCGACGACGGCCGCGGCGACGTCGTCGACCGCGCCGACCACGACCACGACCGTCGTCATCCCCACGAGCTCGCTGGGCACGAGCTCGCCGGGCCCGACCGCTCCACCGACGACCGCTCCACCGACGACCGCGTCGACGACACCTGCGCCGACCGGCCCGAACCTCGCCGCCGTGAAGCTGACGCTCACTCCCGTGGTGGCCCTGAACCAGCCGATCTACCTGACGACCAAGCCCGGCGGCGACCCCACGCTCTACGTCGCCGAGCGCAACGGGCGCATCGTGGCGGTGGCGAACGGCGCCGTGGGCGCGGTCATCCTCGACATGCAGGACCTGACCCAGGGTGGCGGCGAGCGAGGCCTGCTCGGCTTCGCCTTCTCGCCGGACGGCCAGCAGCTCTACACCAGCTACACGAACAACGACGGCAACTCCGTGATCGACGAGTACGCGCTGGCGGCCGACGGCACGGCCGACGTCGCCAGCCGGCGCCAGGTCCTCACCCAGCGTCAGCCGTTCGCCAACCACAACGGCGGCGAGATCACGTTCGGACCCGACGGACTGCTCTACCTCGGCCTGGGTGACGGCGGCTCCGGCGGCGACCCGCAGCGCAACGGGCAGAAGACGTCGACGCTCCTCGGCAAGCTGCTCCGCATCGATCCTCGCCAGACCGACGGCGCGCCCTACGCCGTGCCCGCCGACAACCCGTTCGTCGACACCGCCGGGGCCAGGCCCGAGATCTACGCCGTGGGGCTGCGCAACCCGTGGCGCTTCTCGTTCGACGCCGCCAACGGCGACCTGTGGATCGGCGACGTCGGACAGAACGCCTGGGAGGAGGTCGACTGGGTACGGGCCGCCGACGGCGCGGGCCGTGGGGCCGACTTCGGGTGGAGCGCCTGGGAGGGCACCCACCGCTTCAACGACGACCAGAGCGCGCCGGACCACACGCCCCCCGTGCACGACTACGCCCACGGTCCACTCGGCTGTTCGGTCACCGGCGGCTACGTCTACCGCGGCGGCGCCATCCCGGCGCTCTACGGCGCCTACGTCTTCGCCGACTACTGCGCCAACGGCCTGCGGGCCATCGATCCGGCCACCCCGGGCACCGCGGTCCCCGTGCTCGACAAGCCCGGCAACGTCGTGAGCTTCGGCCAGGGACCGGGGAACGAGCTGTACGTGCTGTCCTTCGACGGCAACGTGTACCGCCTCGACGCCGCCTGACCGGCGCCGTCCCGTCGTGCCGGCGCCTGACGGCCCGTCGACCCGGCGCACCCGAGACCGCACCGACGTTCAGTTCTCCGACACCTGCGGTGATGCGACGGCCCGGGCATCGCTACGGTCGACCTCGGTGCAGGAAGAGATCGCCATCGTCGCCCTCGACGGCGCCGCCGCGCACGCCGCGGTCGACGAGCTGGCGGCCGTGCTGGTCGACTGCGTCGACGGAGGCGCGTCCGTGAGCTTCATGGCGCCCCTGTCCGTCGACGAGGCCCGGCAGTTCTGGCGGCGCACCGCCGACGACGTGGCCGTTGGTCGCACGGCGCTCGTCGTGGCCCGCCTCGACGGCGTCGTCGTCGGGACCACCCTGGTGCACCCCGCGCCGCAGCCGAACCAGCCCCACCGCGCCGACATCGCCAAGGTGCTCGTGCACCGGCGCGCCCGACGCCGAGGGCTGGCCGCCGCGCTCATGGCCGCCGCCGAGGCCGCCGCGCTCGAGCTCGGCCGCACGCTGCTCGTCCTCGACACCGTGGAGGGCGGCGACGCCGAACGGCTCTACGAACGCCTCGGCTGGCAGCGGGTCGGCGCCATCCCCGACTACGCGCTGTTCCCCGATGGTCGGCTGTGCGCCACGGTCGTCTTCTACAAGCGGCTCGCCGGCGCGGACGCGTCGGCGGGCGTCACGTCGCCGGCGCCGCCACGAAGCGGGCCGTGATCGGGGCCGCGCCGAACGCCCGCACCCCACACGCCGCTCCGGCGGCGTCCTCCTTCGTGACGACGCCGACGATGTCCCCGAGGACGTGGACCGAGCCGGCCAGGTTGTAGATGTTCACGATGCCGTCTGCCGGCACTTTGGCGAACACGAGGTTGGCGCTCGTCTGACCGGCGACGACGTTGAGGTTCGACGCCACCGGGCGGGGCCCGTCGTCGGGATACACCGTCAGGAACGTCGACGCCGTGGGCTCCGTGGCGGTGATGTTGAGGATCACGGCCTCAACGTGGACGCATCCGTCGTTGGCCCTGAAGTCGAGGTAGCCCACCGAGTTCGGCCCGGGCTTCTTGGCGCCCGTGCGGGTGTCGAACAGACGCCCGGGGGTGCCGGTCAGCACGCGGCCCCGCGGGCTCCGGCTGGCGCCGTAGTAGCCGACGACGTCGACGATCAGGTGGGTCGAGCCGGCGAAGTTGAACAGCGACAGGCTCCCGTCGGCGCCGAGCTTCACGGTCACGAGGTTGGGCCGGGTCTCGCCGGCACCGACGTTCAGGCTCGACGCCGTGGGGCGCTCGGTGCCCGTCGGGTAGGCCGTCACGTAGGTGGGGGCCGTCGGATCGGTGGCCGTGAGGTTGATCACGACCGCCTGCGCATCCCTCGGGACCGCACCGCCCAGCGCGACGCGACGCGACTCGCCGGCGACGACGGCACCCCCGGCCGAGCGGGTGTCGAGCACCCGCAGCGGGGTGAGGGCATCGTAGGCCAGCGCCGGAGCGTCGAGCTCGCCGCCGTACCAGCCGACGACGTCGACGACGGCGTGCACCTGGCCGCAGCAGTTGCGCAGCGCCAGCCGACCGTCGGCGCCGACGGCCATCACGACCATGTTCGGCACCGTCTGCCCGGGGCCGAAGTTCACCGACGACGAACCGGGCCACGGTTCGTCGGCCGGGTGAAGGGCGAGCCAGCCGCCGAGCGTGGGCTCGGTGGCCGTCAGGTTCACCACGACCGCCGACACGCCCGATGCCGGCACGCCACCGACGCCGGTGGCCGCGAAGGTCAGCGTCTCGCCGCCGGCCAGCGGGCGCGGGGCGCCGATGGTCCCGGTCCCGGTGCGGGTGTCGAGGATCCGAGCGGGCGACAGCGGGTGGAACTCCCCGCCGAGCGGGCCCGCGCCGGGCGGCGGAGGCGGCGGCGGCACGGTGGCGGTGCCGGTGAGGGTGATG
>JANPGL010000740.1:0-7137 GCA_031423915.1 Actinomycetes bacterium
AGATCGAGAAGGTGGCGCTCGAGAAGGAGACCGACGCCGCCTCCAAGGAGCGGCTCGCCGCACTGGTCGACGAGCTCGCCTCGCTGAAGACCGAGTTCGACTCGATGAAGGAGCACTGGACGGCCGAGAAGGAGGCCATCGACGCCATCCGCCACCTGAAGGAGGAGCGTGAGACCCTGGAGACCTTCGCCCAGCTGGCCGAGCGCGAGAACGACTACGGCCGGGCGTCCGAGATCCGCTACGGCCGCGTGCCCGAGATCGACCACCGGATCGACGATGCCACCGCTCACCTCGACGAGCTGCAGAAGGGCAACCGCATGCTCAAGGAGGAGGTCGACTCCGAGGACATCGCCGAGGTCGTGAGCAAGTGGACGGGCGTGCCCGTGTCCAAGCTGATGGAAGGCGAGATGTCCAAGCTCGTCCACCTGGAAGCGCACCTGCACGAGCGCGTCATCGGCCAGGACGAGGCGGTCACCGCTGTGGCCAACGCCATCCGACGCAACCGGGCCGGCCTGGGCGACCCCAACCGGCCGATCGGCTCGTTCCTGTTCCTCGGCCCCACCGGCGTGGGCAAGACCGAGCTGGCTCGCACGCTCGCCAACCTGCTCTTCGACGACGACAAGGCCATGGTCCGCATCGACATGGGCGAGTACATGGAGAAGCACTCGGTGTCCCGCCTCATCGGCGCTCCCCCCGGGTACGTGGGCTACGACGAAGGTGGCCAGCTCACCGAGGCGGTGCGCCGCCGCCCGTACGCGGT
Source organism: Actinomycetes bacterium (assembly GCA_031423915.1). Lineage (GTDB taxonomy): Bacteria > Actinomycetota > Acidimicrobiia > Acidimicrobiales > Ilumatobacteraceae > JANMAT01. The sequence goes on from JANPGL010000740.1 coordinate 761, forward strand.
GGTGCTGCTCGACGAGATCGAGAAGGCCCACCCCGACGTGTTCAACGTGCTGCTCCAGGTGCTCGACGACGGCCGCCTCACCGACGGTCAGGGACGCACGGTCAACTTCACGAACGTCGTGCTCGTCATGACGAGCAACCTGCCCGGCGATCCGGCGGGCTTCTTCAAGCCCGAGTTCATCAACCGCATCGACGACATCGTGCGCTTCAAGGCGCTCACCGAGGCCGACCTCGGCCGGATCGTCCTCATCCAGCTGGGCAAGCTGCGCAGCCGCCTGGCCGACCGGCGCATCACGATGGTCGTCACCGACGCGGCCGCCACCCTGCTCGCCCACGAGGGCTACGACCCGGCCTTCGGCGCCCGCCCCCTCAAGCGCGTCATCCAACGCCAGATCGGCGACCGCGTGGCCGTCTCGATCCTGGAGGGCAAGGTCGGCGACGGCGACACCGTCACCATCGACGCGGCCGACGGCGAGATCGTCGTGCGCTGACGCGCGTCAGCCGTTGACAGCGCCTGCGGATCCTGGTTCTGTGTTCCACGGATCGGCAGTCGCGGGCACCAGCGATCCCGAGGGCGGGGCGGGACGGGCCACGCGCTGCCGTCGTGCGGGTTCGGCCCGGCACCAGCGAACGGAGCACTCATGGCTCGTACCTTCCGCGCCCTCGCGGCCGGACTCGGCGTCGCGGCACTCGCCGCGCTCGCGCCCTCCTCAGCCCGGGCTGCCGGTCCACCGGACGCCACCCAGACGTTCGACGCCGGCCTCGCCTGCGCCTTCCCGTTGCAGCTCGACATCTACGGCTTCGTGCAGGTGAACCGGGCGTTCCCGCCTGGCTCCGACGACCCGACCCGCTTCCTCGGCGCTGGGAAGGGGTCCGACCTCGTGTTCACCAACCTGTCGACCGGCAAGACCTCCCGCCTGAAGGGCAACGGCTCGGCGACGTGGAGCGTGCTCAACGGCGACGGCACGGCCCGTGTCACCGTCACCGGCCACAACGTGAACATCTACTTCCCGAGCGACTCGCCGGCGGGACCGAGCACCTACCTGATCGTCGGGCGTGAGGTCATCGACGTCGATCTCGCCACGAGTCACTTCACGCGCGTCAGCCGCACGGGTTCGGTCACCGACATCTGCGCCAACCTCACCTGACCTCGCTGCGGGGTCGACGCCGATCGACGCCGACCCCGCAGCAGCGTCGTGCCTACTCGATGTAGCCGACGAGGTCGATCACGTAGTTGGCCGAGCCGGCGCCCCCGGCGCGCACCTTGATCTTGCCCGCGGCGACGGTCGACAGGACCGTGGTGGCGAGGATCTGACCGGTGGCCGACCAGTTCGTGCTGCTGGTGCCTCCGTAGGTCACGCCGTTCGGGATGACGGCGAGGAACCCGGCGCCGACGGTGTCGACGACGGTCAACGTCATCACCGCTCCGGTGGCGCCCGACGGCAGCGCCGGCCCGCTCGTCGCTCCCTGCCAGCCGGTCGACAGGTCCACCACGCGTTCGGCGCCCGTCGCCACCGGCCCCGCGCCCGTGGATGCGGGGCCCGTGGCGCTGCGCGTGTCGGTGATGCGGAACGGCGCCGGCAGCAGGACCAGGCTGCTGGTCGCCGCCGCAGCCGTCGGGCGGCTGGGCCCGCCGAGCAGCTGCCACGTGCCGGGTGTGCCGGCGGCCGAGCAGTACCAGAGGTCACCGTTGCCGTCGGCCACGATCTCGCCCCGCTTGTGGGCATCGGTGCGGCTGGCGGGCGCGGCGCCCTCGTTCACCAGCTCCATGTTGGCTACGCCGCCGCGGGCGAGAAGGCCCGTGGCGCGCCCGGTTCCGTTGAAGGTGTCGGCGGGCCGGCCGATGGCGGCCACGCCGTAGCCGTTGGCGTGCCCGCCGTAGCCGTAGACGCCCACGGCGGGGCCGGTGGCGCTGATCGCCCAACCGGCGAGCGCGGCCGGGTAGAAGCTCCCGCTCCCTGGGTAGGCGGTCGTGTTCGACGACACCGTGAGGCCGTTGTCGGCGGCGGCGATGCCGGTGTAGGTGAGCGACGTGCGCGTGGCGAACGTGTTGGCGACGTCGTTGGCCGATCCTTGCAGCACGACGCCGTTGTCGGCCGCGGCGGCCGGGCGCGCCCCGAACGCCAGCGCACCGCCCACCGCGCCGGCGGCGGCGACGCCGAACGTCTTGAACATGTCGCGCCGCGATCGGGGCGCCTCGGTGGAATCGATCTCGGTGCGCAGGGCCGTGATGTGTGCGGTGAGCTCGCGTTGCTGTGCCTCGAGCGCGGCGAGCCGGTCGTTGATGTCCATGCTTCCCCCTGTTCGGGTCGACGTCGTCCCCCGACGGCATCGACCGTGTCACGATAGGTCCAAACGGGCGAGCTGCAGTTCGCGAGTGGGGCGAGAGCTGATCGTGGTCGTGCCAACATGCCCGCCATGGCCACCCTCGCCGAGCTGATGCAGCGCTACATCGACGTGTACCACCGCAAGGACGAGGCGGGCTTCCGGGCCATGGTGGTCGACGGCTGCATCCGCCACGACCCGGGTTCCACCAAGGCCGTGCCGATCGAGGACAACGTCGCCCGCTTCCGCACGTTCCACGAGCAGTACCCGACGGCCCGCTTCACCAACGCGGCCCTCTTCGAACAGGGCGACGCGGTCACGGCCTGCTACACGATCGAGATGGGCGACACGGTGGTGGCGGGCATCGAGGTGTTTCGGTTCGCCGACGACCGCATCGTCGAGGTGTGGAACTCGGTGCCCGGGCCCGGCGCCTGGACCTGAGGCCTCGCATCGTCTTCTCGGGTCGATCTCGTCCTCCCTGGAGGACGCGATCGACCAGAGATCGGCGGTGCGCGTCTCGTCACCCTCGCCGGTACGGATCGAGCACGCGTGCGCCGAACGAGTGCGGTCTGCGCCGGCGTTCACGAGCGGGCAAGCAAACGTTCACGGCGGCGCGACCGACGCTCCGCGACTCGCGGGCCGGCCGCGCCTAACGTCGATGGCTCCTCCCCATCCCCCCGATGCACCTGGAGGCTCATCATGATCACCCGCGCCCGGACCACGTCCGGCGTCAAGCTCACCTTCTCGCTCGAGGTCGACAAGCCCGTCTCGGTCGTCGGCGACTTCAACGGCTGGGACCCGGCCGCGCACCCGCTCAAGCCGCGCACCAACGGCAAGCGCTCGGCGGTCGTCACGCTGCCCGCCGGCACCCGTCACGCCTTTCGGTACCTGGCCGACGGCGGCCACTTCTTCGACGATCCCGAGGCCGACGGCTACGAGGACAACAGCTATGGCGGCACCCACGGCGTGATCGTCCTCGACATCCCGCCGCGCAAGGCACCGGCGAGGCCTGCCGGGACGCCGAAGGCGGCTGCGGTCGAGACGCCCGAACCTGCGGCCAAGGGGGCCAAGGCGGCGAAGGCCGCACCCAAAGCCTCGGCCGCGAAGCCCGCCGCGACCAAGCCGGCGGCGGCCAAGGCGGCCCGCAAGCCGAAGGCCTGAGCCTCAGCCGAACGCCACCACGTTCTGCACGGTGAGCACGCCCAGGGCGAGCACGCCGACGCCGGCGATCCGGTAGGCCCACGTGAGCTCCCAACGCGGACCGTCGCGCCCGAACAGCGCCGGCACGGCGAGCGCCAGGCCGGGCAGCGACAGCAGCACGAAGCCGAGCGTGATGGCGCGCGACGGGTCGTGGATGCGGTCGGCGACGAACGCCCCGAACCAGCCGCCCACGAGCAGCAGCAGCGTGGTGCGCACGATGCCGCCGGGCAGGAGCCGGGCGAGCCACGGCAGGTTGGGCAGCCGGTCCTGCACCAGCCCGACCAGCTGCGGCACGGCGAACAGCGCAGCGCCGGCGTACAGCTCCCACACGTTGCCGAGGTAGGCGGCCGCCACGAACACCAGCAGGATCGTCTGCACGGCGATCGTGATCGTCTGGCGCAGCGAGCCCGGTTCGTCGATCGACTCGGGGACTACGGCGGCGAGCCGCTCCGGGTACCACCACGACGCGAAGGTCTCGGCGAGCATCCGCGCCACCATGGCCCCCAGCGCGGCGAGCCCGATCCGACCCGATGCCGACGCCACCGGGTAGTCCACGCCGGCCAGGCCGGGCAGCGCCGACGTGAGGGTCTGGGCGGTCCATGCCGCCACGAGCGAGGCGATCACTACGTCGGCCACGCGATCGAACCGGGCGGCCGCGGTGCGGCTGGGTTCGCGCCGTAGCGGCCGGGCCGCCGAAGCGGCCAGCGGGACGGCGACGAACAACAGGCACAGGCCGAGCAGGCCGCGCACGGCGCCCAGCGAGTCGAGGTGACCGGTCGCCACGACGCCGATCGAGAACGTGGCGGCGGCGAGCGCGCCGCCGAGCGCGTCGGCCACGCTCAGCACCACGATGGCGATCACGAGGCCGGCGGCGGGCGGGGCCGCCCGACCCGACGTCGACACCGCGCCCACGATGCCGAGCGCCGTCCCGGCGAGCGGCGTCAGCCCGGCGAGCGGGCCGAACACGGCGCGCAGGTACGTGCCGTCGGTGGTGATGCGGCCCAGCAGCGGCGACAACGGGGCGAGGCGCGTGGGCAGGCCGACGCTCCACCGGTCGGCGACCCGCACCCCGGGCCAGCGCCAGGTCCGCGATCGGTCGCCCGCCGCGCCGCCCGCGAGCCGGGCGTCGACGTGGGTGATCTCGGCCGATCCCAGGCTGCCCTGCCCCGGGTCGTCGCCGCCGGCGGATGCGGCGCCACCCACCGAGCCGACCGTCGGGCGTAGCCCACCGCCCAGGGTCGACGGGCCGGCGCGCAGCAGACCGGCGCCGGCGGTGGCCAAGGTGCTCAGCGAGCCGGCGGTGGCCAGCAGCGTCATCACGGCGAACCCGGTCACCATCGTGCCGACCACCGTGCGCGGATGCTCGGTGGGCACGAACAGCGGCAGACCCTCGGCGGCCTCGGCCTTGTCGAACCACGGCGGCGGAGTCCCGGCGGCCTGCCGGTCGAGCTGGGTGACGACGCCGGCGGGATCGACGGCCAGGTACCACGTGTGGGCGACCTCGGTGCCGTCGGGGCCGAGGCCCGTGACGATGATGCGGTGGGCGCCCGGGTCGACGCCGTCGGGGAACGTGACGGTGCCCGAGAACTCGCCGCGGGCGTCGACCGGCAGCGTCGCCAGGATGATCGGCTCGGAGCGCAGCGTGACCGTGGCTTCGCTGCCCGAGCGGAAGCCGTTGCCCTCGACGCTGGCCGTCGCTCCCTCGATGTGGGCGAGGACGGCCACGTGGAACACGACATCGGCCGTCGGAGCGGCCCCCGTCGGCGCCGCTGCGGTGGTGGCCCCCACCGTGGTGGTGGTGGTGGCCGCCACCGTGGTGGTGCCGGGGCGGCCGGTGGTCGATGTCGTGGCCGCCACCGTGTCCGAGGCTCGGGTGGTGGTGGTCGTGCCGCCCGGCGCGACGACGGAGGTCGAGGTCGTCGTCGGGCCCGTTGCCCGGGTCGTGGGCGTGGCCGGCACACCCGGCGCCCGCACCGTGGTGGTGGTCGGCGCGGCGGCGGCCGTGGTGGGGGTGACGGCCGTGGTGGTCGTCGGCGCCAGGGTCGTGGTCGGGACCGGCGGGGCGGCCACGGTGACGGCGACGGAGCCCGTCGACCCGAGCACCTCGGTGGAGCCGACGTAGACGACGTCGACCGTGACGCTGCCGGCCACCGGCTCGGTGATCGGGCACGCCGCGCTGCCCGACCCGTCGAGCGCCACCGCCCCGCAGCCGGGCTCCGGCGTGCCGTTGTGGCTGAACGCCACGGTCCCGGTCGGCACGCCGCCGCCGGGCGCGTCGACGGTCACCTGCGCCGTGTACGTGACCGACTGGCCCGTGGTGGGTCCGGCGGGTGAGGCCGACACCGCCATGGTGGTGGACGCCTGCGCCACCGAGAACGAGAACGGGGCGGAAGTGCTGGGCAGGAACGATGGGTCGCCGCTGTAGACCGCGTCGACGACGTGGGCGCCGACCGGCATCGCCGCGATCGCCCCGCTGGTGGCCTGCCCGGCCCCGTCGACCGCCACGGGCGGGCCCGCGGGGAAGCCGTCGATCGCGAACTGGACGCTGCCGCCTGTCGGCACCGGCGACACCGACGCCGTGAACGCCACCGCCTCGCCCGACACCGAGGGGCTCGGCACGCTGCTCGACGTGACCGTGGTGGTGGTCGGCGTCGACACCGGGGTGTAGGTCACCGTCACGATGCCGTCGCCGGCGTTCGTGCCGGTCGACAGCACCACGCCGCCCGGGCCGGTGCTGCTACCGCCGCCGCCGTTGCCGCCCTCGGGGGTCGCCGTACCGCCGCCGCCGCCACCGCCGCCGTAGTAGCCGCCGCCGCCCCCGGCGCCGCCGTTGAACCCAAAGCTGGCGGTCGA
>JANPGL010000741.1:0-3643 GCA_031423915.1 Actinomycetes bacterium
TCACGGACCGGTACACGAAGCCGTCGAGGTGGCCCTGTGAACCTGGCGCCCCGGATCGCGATGTTCGTGCTCGTCGGCATTCCCGCCGTGGCCATCATCACTCGTGTCCTCCGGCTGAAGGCGACGACGGTAGTGGCCGTCCTGCAGGATGCCACGCCCGTGCTGCTCATCCTGGCCTGGGTGGGACTTGCGATGGCCACGATCCGGGCGTCGTGGGTCGTGGCCGCAGTGGCCGCCTTGCTCTGCGCGTACCATCTCGTGCTGATCGCCCGGCTGGTCCACCGCGTCGAGGCACCGTCGTGGACCCGGGCGGCGCCCAAGGCGAGGGTGGCCGTGGCCAACGTCTACGTCGACAACGACGACATGGAGGCGGCGGCCCGACAGCTCGCGGCCACCGAGGCCGAGGTCCTGGTGGTGGTCGAAACCACGGAACGGTTTCGTGCCGCGTTCGACGCTGTCGGTGGCCGGGACCGCTTTCCTCATGCGGTGTTCGACCCCGACGATGATTCGGACTACGCCGTTTCCTTGTACACCAATATCGCTGACGCCTCGCTGGGGATGATCGACATCGGTCCGTTGCGGGCGACCTTGGCCCGAGTGCCTCTCGGGAACCGCATGCTCCACGTCGTGGGTGCGATCCCCGTCGCCGCCGTCGATCGTGGGGGCTACGGCACGTGGCGCCGGCAGCTGCGTGCGCTGAGCCGATACGCCGCCAGCCACCGGGGCCCGCTGGTCATCGTCGGAGACCTCAACACCACCATCCATCGGGCCGCGTTCACCGAGTTGCGGGACGCCGGTCTCGCGGACGCCCACGACACACTGGGCAAAGGGCTCCGACCGAGCTTCAAGCTGGCTGCGGCCGGTGCGCTCGCCCGTCTCGGCCCACTCGTCCGGCTCGATCACGCCCTGTGCAACCGAAAGGTGTGGGCCACCCGGGTCGACGACCTCGATGCCGCTGGCAGCGACCATCGACCCTTCGTGGTCACGCTCGCCGTGCGGCCCTCCCGGTCGCGGCGACTCGCCACGCCCATGTCTGCCCCACGTACTCCGACGATTGGATCTCGATGAGTTCACGCCACACTGCTGAACCACTCCCGGCAGGCAACCCCGGAAATCTGGGGTCGGTTCACGTGGTGGTCAACCCCATGAGCGGAAGCGCGGGCAACCCCGACGCCGTCGCCGACCACTTCCGTCGAGCGGGCGCCACGGAGGTGGTCGTGTCTCCCACCACGGCCGACGATCCTGGGCTGGGCCAGGCCCGGGACGCCCTTCGAGCAGGGGCTACGCTCGTCGTCGCCTGCGGCGGCGACGGCACCGTACGGGCCTGCGCGGCGGCGCTCGCCGGCTCCGAAACACCGCTCGCGGTGATCCCCGCAGGAACAGGCAACCTCTTGGCTCGGAACCTGCAGATCCCCCTCGACCGGGACCAAGCGCTTGCGGTGGCAACGATGGGATGTGTGCGACGGATTGACGTCGGGGAGGCCAATGGCGAGACGTTCACCGTGATGGCTGGCATCGGGTTCGACGCAAAGATGATCCGTGACGCCGACCGGTCGTTGAAGAGCCGGATCGGCTCGCTGGCGTACGTCACCTCAGCCTTACGTCATCTGCGCGAACGACCTTCGGCCGTGCGCGTGCAGGTGGAACGACCGGCGAGCACTGCCGACATCGGCGGACCGGCGACCATGGTCCTCGTGGGGAACCTCGGCTCGCTCGTGGGCGGCCTGACGGCCTTTCCGGACGCCGATCCGGGCAACGGTTCGCTCGAGCTTGCCGTCATGAACGCTTCGTCACTGCGAGCCTGGCTACGGGTGCTCGTCACACTGGCGTCGGGCGGCTCCGCTTCCACGCGCCACGTGCGGCGGTCGCGCGCCGAGCGTCTCACCATCTACTGCCAACCGCCCGAGCCGTGGGAACTCGACGGCGAGGATCGTCCCGCGGTCGACACGCTGACCATTCATGTGAGACCTGACGCCCTCCTCGTCTGTGTGCCCGCAACCGAGGAGACCCCGAACCGTTCGGAGACTCCATCGTGAGCACCGCGAGCGTGGTCCCCGAAACCTGGGAGCTCACGGGCGACGACGCCCGCCGAACACTCCACGACGCGTCGCTACCCGCGGTGCTGACAGGCTCGGCGGAGCGGTTCCGTTGGGCCGACGGCTTCTCGCACAGTAGAGCCCTCGCCTTCCAACTCGTCTTGTCGTTCATCCCCGGAGTCATCGTCCTCGTCGGCGTGGCCGTGCTCACCCACAGCTCGGGATTGAGCCGAACCATCACCGGTACGATCCAGTCCCTTGTGCCGGGACCGGCCGGCGATGTGTTCCGGCAGGCGGCCGACCAGGGAAGCGGCGCCGCATCGGACGGCGATGGCAACATCGCAGCCCTCGTCACAGGTGCCATTGCCCTGGTGGTCAGTGGCACCACCGGGTTCGGTCAGCTGGAGCGCGGTGCCAACCGCATCTACGGCGTGGAGAAGGACCGGCCCACGACCCGCAAGTACGGACTGGCCGCATTGCTCGCCGTCTCGGTCGGGCTGCTCCTCATGGTGGCGTTCGTGCTGCTGGCCGCGGGCCGCGCCGTGGGCGATCACCTGAATTCGAACGTCGTCCGCACCACATGGGCCATCGCCCGTTGGCCCGTTGGCGCCGCAACTGTCGCCGTCGCCTACGCGGTGCTCTTCAAGGTGTCACCCAAGCGCCGACAGCCCGCGTTCTCCTGGTTGGTCGTCGGCGCTCTGGTGGGCGTGCTGCTGAACGTGGTCTCGTCGGTCGCCCTGGCCGCCTATCTGAACCTGTCGGGCTCGTTCGGGGCCACGTACGGGCCGTTGGCCGGCTTCCTCGGTCTGATGCTCTGGGCGTACCTGGTCTCGGCGGGTCTCTACTTCGGCATTGCGTTCGCAGCCCAGCTGGAGGCCGTCCGAGCGGGCCGGTCGACTCCCCAGAGCGCGACGAAGGTAGCCGCGAGCGAACCGGCGAGCACTCTGGTCGAGGGCAGCGGGCTCGCCGCGGCGGTAATCGGTAGGTCACCGTGCGGAGACGACTGGGCCATCGAGGAGGTCCGCTGATGTCTGTGTCCTTGATCGTGCTCCTTGCGGGACTGGTGAGTGCTTCGGCCGTCTACCTCGTCTCGGTCTCGAGGAGCGTGGCGGATCCGATCGACCCGCAGGGTGAGATCAACTGGTTCCTGCGCCGTGTGGCCCGGCACCCACGAGCGGCTGCGTTCGTCCGACGCCGTCTCGACCGCTCGAGTATCTCGGGCTTCGCGCTCACGGCGGCGTTCGCCACGGTGTTCGTGGGTGCGTTCGTGGTGGGATCGCTGTTCGACATGGTGACTGGTAACGCCGGGTTCGCCCGGCTCGACAAGTTCGTCGCCAACTGGGGTGCTACCAACGTGTCGTCCGGGGCGGTCCGGGTCCTCCGACTCGTGACCGCGCTCGGGAGTACGACGGTGGTGCTGATCGCCGCCGTCTTGGTGAGTGTTTGGAAGTTCGCTCGTACCCGTCGACCGGGACCAGCGGTGTTCCTGATGGTCGTGGCCCTCGGCCAACTGGCCCTCAACAACCTCCTCAAGGCGGCAGTGGGTCGGGCCCGGCCCGATGTCGCCCGATTCGTGCACGGGTCCGGGTCGTCGTTCCCGTCCGGCC
>JANPGL010000742.1:0-2982 GCA_031423915.1 Actinomycetes bacterium
GCCGCCCGGCCCTGCGCCCGTCGGCGCGCCGGCGTCGCTCCCCGCACCGCCCGCCGCCACACGAGCGAAGCGCAAGGGCCCGATCCTGGCGGTCGCGGGCGTGGCCGCGGCACTGCTGATCGGCGGCATCGCAGTCGCCGCCACTCGAGGCGGCGGCGACGAGACCGCCGCGGCGACCACCACCACGGCGTCGGCGCCGGTCACGGCCCCGACCGGCGCCCCGGCGACGCTGACGACGACCGCGCCCACCACCCGCCCGCCGTTGGGCACGACCAGCCCGTCGGGCGGCGGGACCACGACGCCGACGCCCGCACCGACCCAGGCGCCCACGCCGACGACCCCGGCTCCCACACCCGCTCCGACGCAGCCCCCACCTCCCGCCGCGCTCAACCAGGCCCAGCTCGACGCCACGGTGCTCACCCTCGCCGACGTGGCGGCGGCGACCAGCCTCGACGGCTGGACGGCCGACACCTTCGTGGCGGGCGGCGCGCTGTGCGGGGTCGAGGCGCCCGACGCCGCCCTCGAGGCGCACAGCGTCCACAACCGCAACGACGGCTCCATCGTCCAGAGCATCTCGACGAGTGCGCTGTCGTACGCCACGATCGACGATCTCAACCTGAACTACGAGGCGACGCTGAAGGCGGCGCGGGAGTGCCCGGTGCCGACCGAGACGCTCCAGAACATCACGTTCAAGCTGACGACCACGGCGCCGATCGAAGCCCAGATCCCGTTGGCCGACCGCGCCGTCGTCTTCACGATCACCGCCACCGCCCCGAACGGCGTGGCCATCCGCACCGTGGCGGGCATCGTGACGAAGGGCCGCTCGGCCGTCGTGCTGTCGTACCAGGTCCTCGGGCGCACCATCGGCCAGCAGGACCTCGACGCCACCCAGCAGTTGCTCACGAACCTCACGCTGAAGCTCGTCACGAGCATCTGACGATCCGACGTTTGTCCGAACCGTTCCCTCGTGGCCCTCGTCGTACAGGGCATGCGAACCGAACCCGCCCACAGCGCCACCATCCAGGAGAAGCCAACCATGTGGTTGACCGTGACCACCGACGACGACGCCGCCACCAAAGTCGTGCACGTCGACGGCGACGAGCTGACGATCGGTCGTGAGCGCACGGCCGACCTCGTCCTGGACGACGACAAGGCGTCCCGTCTGCACTGCCGGCTGACGCGCCAGCCCAACGGCGACCTCGAGCTCGTCGACCTCGGCTCGACGAACGGGACCCGCGTCGACGGGGGCCGTGTCGGCGGCCCGGTCATGCTGCGGGGCGGCGAGCACATCCGGATCGGCCGGCACACCATCGCGGTCAGCCGGACCGACCCGAGCCTGGCCGGCCAGGGCACCGTCATCGACACCGGCGCCAGCGTCGTGCTGTCGGGTTCGCCTGTGCCGTCGCCCGCAGGCTTCGTGCCGCCCCCGCCCCCCGGCGTCGTGCCTGCCCCCCTGGCGCCGGCGCCCCTGACCCCGCCGCCCGGCGTCGGTGTGGGGTCCGGGCGTCGCTCGAAGGCGCCGCTCGTCGTCGCCGGCGTGGTGGCGGCCGCGGTCGCCGTCGTCGGGCTGGTCCTGGTGACCAAAGGTGGCGGGTCCGGCGACCTGTCGACGCAGCAGATCGTGGAGCGTTCGAAGTCCCGCACGGTGAGCGTCGAGTCCGACGTCGACGGTCAGCTGCGGGGCCGGGGTACCGGCTGGGTGCTCGACGCCAAGCGCGGCCTCATCGTCACCAACCACCACGTCGTCAACGCCGGCGCCACCTTCACGGTCGGTCTCGATGGGGGCAAGCGTCCCGCCTCGATCGTCGGCAGCGCCCCCTGTGAAGACCTCTCGGTGCTGAAGGTCAACGACGTCGCCGGGCTCGAGACCATGGAGCTGGGTTCGCAGGCCGAGCTGAAGCAGGGCGACAAGGTCGTGGCCATCGGCTACCCGGGCAACGGGGCGGCCAAGCCCGAGCTGGTCGTCACCGACGGCATCGTCTCGGTGGTCAAGAGCGAGTTCAGCGCCCCGGCGTACGAGGTGCCCCGCTTCTCGAACATCGTGCAGCACGACGCCGCCATCAACCCGGGGAACTCGGGCGGCCCGCTGCTCGACGCCAAGGGGCGCCTGGTCGGCGTGAACTCGGCCGGCGACTCGAGCAAGGAGAACCAGGCCTTCGCCATCGGCGTCGACCGGGTGAAGGAGATCACGGCGCTGCTGGCCGACGGCAGCTCGCGGGGCTGGACCGGCCTCGGACTGGTGTTCCCCCGCAGCGAATCGGACTTCGACGATCGCAAGCTGCCGGTCGTGAACGGTGGCATCATCGCCGACTTCGCCGTGCCGCTCACTCCCGCCGCCAACCTCGGCCTGGGCCGCGCCCAGTTCGTGATCGTCGGCATCAACGGCACGCAGCTCGACGGCACGCTGCAGAGCTACTGCGCCCAGGTGTCTCAGCTGAAGGCCGGCGACAAGGCCACGTTCAACGTGACGCTCGACGGCGAGCGCCTCGTCGACGTGGCGATTCGCTTCGCCTGACCGACACGATCGGTTCGCACGGAGGAGGCCCGGGGCGACCCCGGGCCTCGTCCGCGCCGGGGGCGGGGATCCGCCCGACCCCGGGGCGCGGCGGCGTAGCCTGGCGAGCCGTGCCTGCCCGCTACGTCACCCTGGAAGGCGCCGAGGGGTGCGGGAAGTCGACGCATGCGGCGCGCCTGGCGACGGCACTCGCCGCGGTGCTGACCCGTGAGCACGGCAAAACGCCGATCAGGCTCAAGGTCCGCGAGATCGTGGCCGACCCGGCCAACACCGAGCTGACGCCGAAGGCCGAGGCGCTGTTGATCGCCGCCGACCGCGCCCAGCACCTGGCCCAGGTGGTCGAGCCGGCCCTGGCGGCCGGGACGCACGTGGTGAGCGATCGCAGCGTGTACTCGACGCTCGCCTACCAGGGCTACGGGCGGGGGTTGCCGCTCGACGTGGTGCGTTCCGTGAACGACTGGGCCATC
>JANPGL010000743.1:0-2286 GCA_031423915.1 Actinomycetes bacterium
CGCCACCAGCAGGAGGCGGGGTCGCCCGAGCGCGGCGAGGCGATCCCGTTCGCTGCGCTCTGCTGGCCAACGGACCAGCACCACGTCGGTGTCCACGCAGGGGACCCTAGGGAGGCGATATTTCTCAAGTGTTTCGGCGAGATGAAGGCCCGGACGGAATCTCGACGCGGCCCGCCGGCCGTCCCGACATGAGGTGGTCGGGGTCGTTCCTCGGGACACGTATGATGCCGCCATGCCCAGCAAGCAGGACAAACTCACACATCTTCGGAACGTCACGCTGTTCGCGGAGTGCAGCGCCAAGGACATCTCCAAGATCGCCAAAGCCTCCGACGAGATCGAGGTGACCGCCGGTCATGTCATCTGCGATCAGGGTCAGATGGGCCGAGAGGCGTTCGTGATCATGGAAGGTTCGGCCATCGTGCGCCGCAACGGCAAGAAGGTGGCCACCCTCGGGCCCGGCTCCGTGGTGGGTGAGCTGTCGCTGCTCGACCGGGGTCCGCGGACGGCCACGGTCACCGCCGACACCGACGTGACGCTGCTCGTCATCGACTCCCGTCACTTCGCCGGGGTCCTCCAGGACGTGCCGTCGCTGGCCGGCAAGATCATGGCCGTGCTGGCCGGTCGCATCCGAGACTTCGACCGCACGATCTACGGCTGAGTAGCGTCGGGGGCGCCATGCTGACCGACGCCCATGCCCAGCCCGCCGCCGAGCGCGGTCCTCGCCGCATCAAGCCCCACCAGGTCGTCATCGGCCTGGGTGTGGGCATGGCGGCGTTCACCGCCATGTCGGGGATCATCCCGCAGCTCACGAAGTGGCACTCGACGTCGGAGGTGACCCGCGAGGCCTTCGGGGGCGTGCCCGGGGCGCTCCAGGTGATGTTCTACACGGTGGTCCCGATCCTCCTGGCCTACGGGGCGTTCGTGTTCGCCCAGCGGGTCCGCAACTGGGAGCGGGGCGGGCCCGACAACCGGTCGACCACGCGCAAGAACGCCAAGCGGCGCCTGGCCGACTTCCGGGCCGGCGTCTACATGAAGACGCTGCTGCGTGACCCGGCCGCCGGCGTGATGCACTCGATGATCTACTTCGGCTTCCTGGCGCTGCTCGGCGTCACCACGGTGCTCGAGATCGACCACCAGCTGCCCGAGAGCCTGAAGTTCCTCCACGGCAAGACCTACATGGCCTACGCGCTGGTGGGCGACGCCGCCGGGCTGGTCTTCCTGGGCGGCATCGGGTGGGCCGTCGTGCGTCGCTACGTCCAGCGGCCGTACCGCATCCGCATCAAGTCGAAGCCCGAGCACGCGGTGATCCTGGCCGTGTTCGGCGTCATCGGCCTGTCGGGCTACGCCGCCGAGATGTTCCGCATCGCCCAGGACGGCATGCCCGGCTTCGAGAAGTGGAGCTTCGTCGGCTACCCGCTCGCCACGCTGGTCGACGGGTCGTCGCAGAACACGCTGAACGTCTGGCACAACGTCGCTTGGTCGGCCCACGTCGTGGCCTTCCTCGCCTTCCTGGTCATCCTGCCCACCACGATGCTGCGGCACATGCTGACCAGCCCGTTGAACATGTACCTGAAGGACCGGGAGCGGCCCAAGGGCGCCATGAAGGCGATGCCGAACCTGACCGAGACGTCGCTCGAGACGTTCGGCGCGTCGGTGGTCGAGGACTTCACGTGGAAGCAGCTGCTCGACACCGACTCGTGCACGATGTGCGGCCGGTGCACGAGCGTGTGCCCCGCCCACGCCACCGGCAAGCCCCTCGACCCGCGCGAGATCGTGCTGAAGACCGGTGAGGTCATGGCGGCCACCGCCGCCCACGCCCACGTGACGCCGCCGATCGGGCTCGACGCCGAGATCAAGATCGGCGCCAACTCGCTGTTCGAGCGCATCACGTCCGAGGAGATCTGGGCCTGCACGACCTGCAAGGCGTGCGACGAGATCTGCCCCGTGAACATCGAGATCCTCGACAAGATCCTCGACATGCGGCGGTACCTGTCGCTGATGGAGTCGGACTTCCCGGCCGAGCTCGGCAACGCCTACCGGGCCATGGAGAACCAGGGCAACCCGTGGGGCATCGACCAGGGCACCCGGGCCGACTGGGCCGAGGGTCTCGACGTCACCGTGCTCGACCCGGGCCAGCCGCTCAGCCACGAGTACCTGTACTGGGTGGGCTGCGCCGGTTCGTTCGACGACAAGAACCGCAAGGTCACCCAGGCCATGGCCAAGCTGCTGAAGCGGGCCGGCATCGACGTGGCCATCCTCGGTCCGTCGGAGATGTGCACCGGTGAC
>JANPGL010000744.1:0-1739 GCA_031423915.1 Actinomycetes bacterium
ATCGCGTTCGACGATCTGCAGTCGGAGCGGAGCTACAAGGCGTGGCGGGCGTACGGCCAGAGCAAGCTCGCTAACCTGCTGTTCACCTTCGAGCTCCAGCGTCGCCTGGCTGCTGCTGGAGCGGGCACGATCGCTGTCGCCGCCCATCCCGGGTTCTCCGATACCAACTTGGCACGCTCCAGCGGCGGCAACGCAGCAAGGCTCATGTCGCTTACCAAGCCCCTGTCGAAGCTGATGTCCCAGAGCGCGCACATGGGTGCCCTGCCGACGCTTCGCGCTGCGATCGATCCGAGCGCTCACGGGGGCGAGTACTTCGGGCCCAGCGGGTTCATGGAAGCACGCGGCTGCCCAGTACAGGTGAAGGCCAGCGATGGGGCGAACGATACTGGGGTGGCCGCCCGGCTCTGGAACGTGACTACCGAGCTCACCGGCGTGCCCTTCGCCGGCCTCGGCGGCTGAACACACACATCACGGCCGCGCCGTGCCAGTTGTGCCAACGACGCTTCATCATCGAGGTGATCACGCCGGGCGCGAAGTTGAGCCTGCTCACCAGCACCATCTGGCCGCAGTGCCGGGTACGGGCCGACGGTGACGTGCAGCGGTGGACGAGTTGCCCGATCAGGGCGACCATGACCGGTTCGAAGCCGAAGCAACTTCGGGGTTCGAGCACCGGCTCGTCCCGCGATGGTGACCGGGCCCCGGCGGTGGCCGGCAAGCGTGCCACGGTTCCCCGAGGCGGCGGTCCGGCTACGATATCGATCCGGGAACCCCGAGTGGTCCCGGACGCGGCCCGAGCTGGGCGACCCCGGCACGCCAAGCGGTCACGCACTCCCCGCCCGGGTCGCCCGCCGTCGAGGCACGAATGATGGGAGTCAAGTGCTCGGCCACACGGCGGGCCCTACACGCGGCATCATGAGGCGGATCGAGGAAGTGGCCAAGTTCGGACACCCCCATGCAACCCCCACCGGCGGTGCGACGGCCTGTGCCCGCGGCAAGGCAGGTCGCCGCCCGGTTGATGCCCAACCGGTCGGCGACCTGATCGAGTTGCCGAAGCGGGCTCGTCGTCGAGTTGCACGAGCACCTCACGGCGAGGCACACGCATGCGGCAATACCGACGGTTCAGGGCCGGCGAGTGGCGTTCGGATCGGCCGCACACACGTTCGCCCGAGGCGACGGCACGCCACGTCCGCAGGTTCCTCGAAGAGGAACCTGCAAAGGTGCATGCCCCGGAGAGGCCCCTCCAACGACGCCCTGACCCGGTTTCAACGACGCGTTCAACGACGCGCCGGGCAGGCCCCAACCGGGCGCCCAGACCGCCCCCAACGACCCGGCCGCGACCGGCCGCGAGCGCGGCCCGCCACGCCGCCCCTGACCGGGCGCACACGGTCCGGATCATCGCCCGAGCCCTCCACCGCCACGACGGCGCTCACCCGGCCGCGTGGCGGCCGCTGAGGGGCCTTCGGCGCCCAACGTAGGCCTGGCGGGCGCGCTCGGCGCGGCGGGGGGCAACGTGGTCTGCAGGCACTCGTGCATGGCCCTCACAGCCGCTGGGAAGCGGGCCAGGAGCTCGGGCGGTGCAGGGGCGATGTACCCGGAGAGCGTGATCGTGGCCGTGCGGGGCGACCACGACACGATCCGGGCCGCGGAGAGCCGCTCGAACGCCCGGACCACATGCCGGCGACCCGCACCGTGGTCGTCGCCGCGACCGACGAACGCGCCCAGCTCAGCCAAGTCGATCC
>JANPGL010000745.1:0-5338 GCA_031423915.1 Actinomycetes bacterium
TGAGGCCGTACGGCGAGTCGGGTGCCGAGCCCCCTCGGTAGTACACCGAGATGTCCTCGGTCCCGTTGAGCCCGATCCAGATCTGGAACGAGCGGGTGTCGGCGGGTCGGCCGAACAGCGCAGTGTCCCACTGGACCACGAGCCACCGCTGGCCCCCGCCGCTGAGCACGGCCAGTCGGGCGCCGGCAGTAGCCACGTCGTCGAGGTCGGTCCAGTACGGCGCCACGAAGCCGTTCGGCCGCGAGGCCGACGGGATCGGGGCGTTCGACGGTGTCGCATCCGCGTTCGTTCCGCCGCCGAAGACGACCAGGCCGTTCGACGACACACCGATCGCCCCGTAGGACGCACCGGCGAAGACCGCGGCCGGGATGTTGAAGTTGGTCAAGCCGTCGTCACCGAGCTTGGTGGCCCCGATGCCGAAGCCCGCCAGGTCGAGGAACCCGCCGTTGGCGCCGTCGCCCGGGGCGAACCCGGGCTTGGCGTCCTGGCGGCCGTTGAGCGTCGCCGGCGCCGGGGTCACCAGGCTACGGCTCTGCACCGTGGCGTTGGTGGCCGACACGAAGCGCAGGCCACTGGTGGCCCGGGTCTCGAATCGGGCGGCGCTCTCCTTGCTCGACGTGTTCTCGGCCTTGATGGTGCACGTCGTGTCGGCGCCCACCCCCACGGCCGTCGGGGCGCAGGTGCTCGTGAGCTTCACGTCACCCTGCTGGTTGAACCAGGCCACCGGCAGGTGCAGCGCCGGGCCCGAGCTCGTGACGATGTCGATCTGCCCGAAGTACTGACCCCTCGGGGCCGTCGACGAGACGGTGATCTGGAACGTCTGGACGCCGCCCCGGCGAACCGTGCCCGAGGCGGGCTTGACGGTGATCGTCGAGCCCGCGGGCGCCGTGGCGGTGGCCGTGAACGAGACGTTGGCGTTCGTGGTGTTCTCCGCCACCCGCTTCACCGTCACGTTGCCGGGCATCGTCGGGATGTTGATCGACGGCAGGTTGAGCTGGATGGCCGCCACGGGGTCCTGGCCGAGCTCGGCGAAGCTGTAGGGCGACTCGGCGAACACGAGCGACGCGGCGCCCGCCTTCGTCAGGTCGATGCGACCCGAGCCCGTGTCGAACGGCGTGGCCGGCGTGGTCAGGTCTTCCTTGACCACGCTCTGCTTGGCCGTCGTCATCATCGCCGACTTGGTCCAGCCGGGCTTCCAGCCCGGGTGCTGCGAAAGGATCAGGATCGCCGCGCCGGCGATGTGCGGTGCCGACATGGAGGTGCCGGCGATGGCCTGGAAGTACTCACCGGCCGGACCCGACGGGATCTCGTCGGGCGTCGGCGTGTTGCCCGCCAGGATCTGCACGCCCGGGGCGGTGATGTCCGGCTTCAGGAACTGGTAGCCGGTCGAAGCGCCGCGGGACGAGAACGCCGCCATGGCGTCGCCGACGTCGGTGCCCTTGACGCCGGCGGTGAACGATCCGGTCGAACCCGGATGCGCCGCCAGGAAGGCGAGGAACGCCCGGCCGTCGGCCAGGTGCACCGCCGGCAGGAAGTGGTTGTCGGTCTCCGTGTCGGCGAGCGCGGCGTTGTACAGGATCATGCCTGCCGCGCCGGCCTGCCTGACGTTGAAGCCCTTCTCGACGCGACCGTTGCTGCCGCGCTGGCAGGCGACGAGCTTGCCGGCCATGGCTGCGGCGACGGACCCCGTCGGCACGCCGACGCACAGGGCGTTGTACCCGGCGATGCTGCCGGCCAGGACGATCGGGGTGGGGCCGGCGACGCCGGCCGTGATCGACGAGCCCACGAACGTGGCCGAGGCGCCCGCACCGGAGACGGTGAGGGTCGACTGGAACGCCCGGGTCTGGGTCGAGGCCGCCACGGTGGTCACCCACGGCGAACGGTGGTCGGCGGTGCCCGGGGTCGGGCCGGAGTTGCCAGCCGACGCGGCCACGAACAGGCCTGCCTGGTAGGCGTCCAGGAACGCCAACTCGGTCAGGTCGGCGTACGGGTTGGCGCCGCCGGAGATCGAGTAGTTGATGACGTCGGCGCCGTCGATGATGGCCTGCTGCACGGCGGCGGCGGTGTCGGAGCCGAAGCAGCCCTGTACGCCGCAGACCTTGTACTCGAGGACCCAGGCGCCGGGGGCGACGCCGCTGACCGGGCCGCGCTCGACGCCGAACACCTTGGCCGACGCCACCGGGATGCCGGCGGCCGTGGTCGTGGTGTGCGTGCCGTGGCCGCCCGAGTCACGGGCGGAGTCCTTGCCGTAGACCTCGTTGCCGACGTTGCCGTAGTACGTGTTCAGGAACGCCTTGCCGCCGATGACCTTGTTGTTGCACTGGAACACGTCGACCTGCGGCGTCAGCGGGTTGTCGCCGAAGTTGCAGGCGCGGGGCTGTCCGCCCGGGGTGCCGGGCGGGTAGGCGAGGACGCCGTTGTCGGCGAGCGACGGGTGCTCCGGCCAGATGCCGGTGTCGAGATCGGCGAAGATCACGCCCTTGCCGGCGTTCGCCTGCCCGCCCTGCTGGGCCCAGGCCGTCGTCGAGCCGATGAAGGCGTTGCTGGCGTCGGTGTCGATCTTGTTGATCGTGTCGGTGTGGACCGCGATCACGTTGCGCACGCGCAGCAGGTTCTTGGCCTGGTTGGCGGCGATGCGCACGATGACGCCGCCGTAGACCATCCGGAGGCTGCTGCCGACGGCGACGTCCGGGAAGGCTTGGGCGAGGTCGGCGCGGAACTCGTCCTCGACCTGGCCGGCGTAGACGTCGTAGGCAACCTCGGCGGGTGTGTTGCCCGTGAGGCGCTGGCCGGTGACGCGCGGGCTGGTGGCCGCCAGGCCGGGGATGCCGCCCTGGTAGGACGCGGCGGCGTCGTAGCCGAGCTTGACGCCCACGGAGATCACCGCGTCGTCGGTCCGGGCGAGCAGCGCCGGGTCGGACTCGACGAACTCGCTCGACCGGGCCTTGCCCGTCGAGAAGCTGTCGCCGGCCGTCGGGATCGACTCGACGGTCCAGTTTGCCGTGCCGGCGGTCCCGACCGCGTTGGCGGGAAGTCCCACCAAGCTCGCCAGGACCGGCACCGCGACGAATGCGGTGTACCTGCGCCACCGCGCGCGTGTTGCCATGGGTGTCTCCTTGCCCCTGAGGTTTGGGTCGACACGCCCCTGTGTGCCGACTCGGTCAAGGTACCGTTAAGCCCGGTTCAGGGGAAGGAGTTCGACCAGGATTTCTCGCTGGTGAAGCAGATGTTCCCGTCACCGCCGGTGGTGCCACCTGAGGCGGTGAGTGCCAGTACCTACAGCAGGGTCAGACAGGCGGAAGTTCGGCGCCACGTTGGGCCGTGATCCGGCCGTACACCTCGGGCCGCCGGTACCGGTCGAAGTCGAACAGCGTGCCCTTGTACCGCTGGCACCAGTCGAGGTCGCATCGAGCCAGCACGAGCTCGTCGCCCGTCGTGAGCGCCTGGGCCACGATCTGGCCGGACGGGGCGACGATGGCGGTCTGGCCGAGGGAGTCGACGCCCTCCTCGACGCCGCCCTTGGCCACGCCGACGACCCACGTGCCGTTCTGGTAGGCGCCCGACTGCATCACCAGTGCGTTGTGGAAGCCCTGCAGGATGTCCTGGCTCGGGTCGGGCACGTAGTGGATCGGCGTGTTGTAGCCGCACAGGATCAGCTCGACGCCCTGCAGCCCCATCACCCGGTAGGTCTCGGGCCAGCGCCGGTCGTTGCAGATCATCTGGCCGACGATGCCACCGAACGCCCGCCACACCGGGAACCCGTCGGGCGACGGCGTGAAGTAGTAGCGCTCGGCGTGCTGGAAGGGGCGGTCGGGCTCGTGCCCCTCGTGGCCCGGGATGTGGACCTTGCGGAACGTGCCGACGATGCGGCCGTCCCGCTCCACGAGCGTCTGCACGTTCCAGCGTCGACCGTCGCCGTCGAGCAGGGCGTAGCCGAGGCAGAAGCCGACACCGAGCCGCTTCGCCTCGTCGAAAAGCGGCTGGGTGGCCTCGTTCGGCATCGAACGTTCGTAGTAGTGGTCGTACTCCCGGATGTCGTCGACGAACCACCGCGGGAAGAAGGTGGTGAGCGCCAGCTCGGGGAACACCACCAGCTCGCAGCCGTGGCGGTGTCCGTCGCGCAGCAGCTGCAGGAGCCGTTCGACGACGTCGGCACGCGTGTGGTCTCGCTGCACGGGACCCATCTGCGCGGCGCCGATGGTGATGAGCCGGGTCATGCTGCTCCGTTCGCGAGGGCGACGAGGACGTTGGCCAGCACGTTGGCGCCGGCCTCGAGGTCGGCGGCGTCGGTGTGCTCCGCAGGATTGTGGCTGATCCCGCGCACGCTCGGCGTGAAGATCATGGCGGTCGGCGTCACACGGGCCAGCATCTGCGCGTCGTGGCCGGCGCCCGACGGCATCCGTCGCACCGAGAAGCCGAGCGCGGTGGCCGTCGCCTCGACACGGTCGACCATGGCGGGATCGAACGTCACGGGCTCGAAGCGGGCAAGTCGCCTGGCCGAGATGGCCACGCCCTCGGCCACCTCGAGCTCGCGCAGGCGCGCCTCGAGCGCTGCTTCGGCCCGCTGCAGCGTGGCCTCGTCGGTGTTGCGAAGGTCGACGGTGAGCGTCGCCCGCGCCGCCACGACGTTCACCAGGTTGGGGTGAAGGTCGATCATGCCCACGGTGGCCACCTGGTGGCCGCCCATCTCCAGCGCCAGACGGCGAACGAACACCGCGATCTCGGCGGCCACGTAGGCCGGGTCGTGGCGCAGCGCCATCGGGGTGGTACCGGCATGGTTCGACTGACCGGTCACCGTCAGCTCCTGCCACGAGATCCCCTGCACGCCCGTCACGGCGCCGATGGTGACGCCCTCCGCTTCGAGCACCGGGCCCTGCTCGATGTGCAGCTCGACGAAGGCGTGGGGCACCGCTCCCGGGCAGGGGAGCGGACCGGCGTAGCCGATGCGCTCGAGCTCGTCGCCCAACCGGGCGCCGTCGATGGCGCTGATGTCGTGCGCCTCCTCCAGCGCCAGGCCGCCGACGTAGACGAGCGAGCCCAGCATGTCGGGCTGGAAGCGGGCGCCCTCCTCGTCGGTGAAGACGGCCACCGCCAGCGGCCGGCGCGTCGTCACCCCCCGCTCGAGCAGGGTCTCGACGACCTCGAGCCCGGCGAGCACGCCGTAGTTGCCGTCGTAGCGCCCACCGGTGCGCACGGTGTCGATGTGCGAGCCGCACATGACGGGTGCGCCCTCGCCCCACGGGGTGGTGGCGACGACGTTGCCGATGCCGTCGACCGTGACCGTGAGGCCGAGGTCTCGCATCCAGGTCACGACCAGGTCCCGGCCGTCGCGGTCGGC
>JANPGL010000746.1:0-4580 GCA_031423915.1 Actinomycetes bacterium
GTCGGCACGGGGTCGTAGTCGACGATGACCGCGGCGCTCGACGCGCAACCGGCGAGCATCACGACGAACACTGCGGGGCGGAGGCCGCGGCAGCGTTTCACGAGCCTTCGACGGCCACGGACGGGTCGATGGTTCCCAGCACCGCCCGACCCCTCGGCGACAGGCGGTAGCCGACCTCGAGGCTCTCGGTGAGGCCGAGCTCCTTCAGCTTGCGCACGTCGGTCTTGAACGGCGCCGTCTCACGCCCGACCATGGCCGCCAGGTCCGGCGCGCGGCGGGCCGGGTGGGCAGCGATGAGGCGCAAGGTCGCCTCGGTCCAGGTTCCGTGGCGGCTGGCGGCGTCGAAGCGCGCCAGCCGGGCCAGCACGGTGGCGAGGTCGTCGGCGCTCAGCAGCGACCGTTCGCGCAGCGCGGCGCGGGCGTCGGGTCCGGCCACGTGGAAGCGGATGCGGTGCAGCGTGCCCTCGGGCCGCAACGACGCCAGCAACGCGGAACGATCGGCGAAGCCGGCCCGAGCCGCGTCGCCCGCGGTGATCGATGCCTCGTCGATCACGGCGACCTCGTCGATGGCCAGCTCGCCGATCGCCGTGCGCAGGCGGCCGCCGGCTTTCACCGTCGGGCGCGTCCACCGCCGGTAGGCCCGGTCGACGCGGCCGGCGGCGACGCCGTCGAGCACGGCTCGCGGGATCAGCACGCGCCGTGCCTCGGTTCGAGCTCCAGGTCACCGTCCTGCGGCGCCACGAGCGGCAACCCGGCGCGCGCCCACCCCTCGATGCCGCC
The DNA here is from genome assembly GCA_031423915.1 of Actinomycetes bacterium. Classification (GTDB taxonomy): domain Bacteria; phylum Actinomycetota; class Acidimicrobiia; order Acidimicrobiales; family Ilumatobacteraceae; genus JANMAT01. The sequence continues at coordinate 781 of JANPGL010000746.1, forward strand.
GAGCAGGTCGGTGGCGTGGGCGTAGCCGAGGCGACGCAGGTTCGCCGCGGTGAGGCGCGAGCTGTAGCCCTGGTTGCACACCACCACCACGCGACGTTCGTACGAGTCGAACGTCGGCGAGTGGCCGCCGCTCGCCGGGTCGGCCCGCCACTCGGTCACCGTGCGGGGGGCGTGCACCGAACCGGGAATCCACCCGGTGCGGCGGATGTCGGTGGGCGTGCGCGTATCGACCACCAGCACGCCGGGGTCGGCCAGTAGTGCGTCCAGCTCCTTCGGCGCCAGCCGGGCCGGGCCACCCGACGAGGCATCGGCCAGAAGGTCGTGCACCGTCGTCCGGGCCGCCGACGCGACGCGCCGGTGCACCGACACGGCGTAGTCGCCACCGGCGTAGGGCGCGCCGTCCCACGTGCCAAAGCGCTCGACGAGCTCGAAGCCGGCTCCTGCGGCGAGCTGGTCGTACTCGGCCAGCTCCAGCCCGCGGCCGAGCTGGAACCCGGCCACCAGCGCTCCCCCGGCGTCGAGGTGCGCCGCCAGGCGGGCCAGCACGCGCCCGCGGTCGCTCGGCTCCACGAAGATCATCACGTTGCCCGGCAGCGCCACCACGTCGAACGTGCGGCCGAGCGCCAACGTGGCCAGGTCGGCTTCGATCCACGGCAACGACGGCGCCTTGGCGCGCGCCGCGGCGAGCATGGTGGCGTCGACGTCGACGCCGACCACGTCGATGCCTCGGGCCGCCAACTCGATGCCGACCCTGCCGGTGCCGCAGCCACCGTCGAGCACGCTGGCGGGCGCGAAGCGCGCCACGAAGTCGGCTTCGCCGTGCGGGTTCTGGCCCGACGCCGCCATGCGCTTCCAGCGCGCGTCGTATTCGTCGGTGGTCATGTCCGGGTTCCAACGCGTCGCCATGGCGGCGCCGACGCTAGCGCCGCGTCGGCAGCGGCAGCGCCTGCGAGGCGGCTTCGCGGGCGTGGTAGCTCGAGCGCGTCAGTGGGCTCGACTCCACGTGGCGCAGGCCGAGGGCGAGGCCGGCTTCCCGGTAGCGCTCGAACACCGCGGGTTCGACCCAGCGGTGCACGGGCAGGTGGTGCGAGGTGGGCCGCAGGTACTGGCCGATGGTGACGATGTCGACGCCCACGCCGGCCAGGTCGGCCAGCGCGCCGATCACCTCGTCGTCGGTCTCCCCCATGCCCACGATGAGGCCCGATTTCGTGGTGAGCCCGGCGGCGCGGCCCCTGGCGAGCAGCGCCAGGCTGCGGGCGTACCCGGCCGACGGCCGCACGGCCCGCTGGAGCCGGGCCACGGTCTCCAGGTTGTGGTTGAGCACGTCGGGGCGCGCCGCGGCCACGACGTCGAGCGAGGCGGCGTCGCCCTTCAGGTCCGAGATGAGCACCTCGATGGCGCAGGCGGGCGTGGCCAGGCGGATGGCGTCGATGGTGGCGGCGACGGCCGCGGCGCCGCCGTCGGCCAGGTCGTCGCGGGCCACCATCGTCACGACGGCGTGGGCGAGCCCCATGCGCACCACGGCCTCGGCCACGCGGGCGGGTTCGTCGGCGGCGGGCGGTTCGGGCTTGCGCGTGTCGACCAAGCAGAAGCCGCAGGCGCGCGTGCACCGCTCGCCCAGGATCATGAACGTGGCGGTGCCGTCGGCCCAGCACTCGCTCAGGTTGGGGCAGCCGGCCTCCTCGCACACCGTCACGAGCCCGAGGTCTCGCACCGTCTGCTTGAGCGTCAGCACGCCCTCACCGAGGCGCACCTTGGGCCGCAGCCACTCGGGCTTGCGGCTGGCCAGCGTCACGCCTTCGGTCACGCCGGCCTGCGCCAGCCGGCCGAGCAGGCGCACCGGGGTGCCGGCGGTGTGCTCGGCGGCGTCGCGCACGGGCGCACCGGCACCCTCGCCACGCGAGAACGGCGACAGGTCGGTGGGCGTGTGCTTCCACGCCACGTCGGCCCGCTCGGTCTCGCCGTCTCCCCACCGCTCGACGGCCAGGCGGGCGACCACGTCGACGACGGTGCGCAGGTCGACGTCGATGCCCTCTTCCGCCAGGCTCGTGACGGGCAGCTCGCCGATGCCGCACGGCACGATGTAGTCGCGCAGGTAGCGCATGTCGGTGGTGACGTTCAGGGCGAAGCCGTGCATCGTGCGGTTGCGGCTAAGCCGTACCCCGATGGCGCAGATCTTGCGGGGACGCTCGCCCTCGGGGTCGATCCACACCCCCGGGTACTCGCGCATCCGGCCGGCGTTCGCCAGGCCGAGCTCGGCCAGGGCGTCGATGACGAGTTGCTCGACGGCCCGCACGTAGCCGACGGTGTCGCTCAGGCCGGCCCGGCCGCCGTTCTTGGGGGGCAGGTTCAGGATCGGGTACCCGACCAGCTGACCCGGCCCGTGGTACGTGACATCGCCACCGCGGTTGACGCCGACTAGCTCCGCGCCGACCGACGCCGGCTCGACGCGCACGTTGGCGGTCAGATCGGCCGACGGCCCGTGGGTGAACACGTGATCGTGCTCGAGCAACAGCAGGTGCTGTTCGCGCCCGTGGTCGAACAGCGCCTGCTGCACGGCCAGAGCCTCGCGGTAGGGCACCCGTCCCAACCATCGAACACGCAGCATCACGCCTCCTTCGTACCACTCGACGGGGGCGGCGATCCGACCGAGGTCGTCCCGCCGCCCGACGTCACGTCACAGCTCGGCGTCCCAGTCCCGGGTCTCGAGGATCGTCTTCACCTTCACGAGGAAGTGGGCGGCGTACACGCCGTCGAACGCCCGGTGGTCCCAGCTCATGGCCAGGTTGCCGACGGCGTGGATGGCGATGCCCTCGCCGCCGCCGGGCAGGTCGACCGCCACCGGCCTGCGCTTGATGGCGTCGGTCGAGATGATGGCCACCTGGGGCTGGTTGATGATGGCCGCTGTCAGCACCGACCCGGCAGAGCCGTTGTTCGAGATGGTGAACGTGCCACCCGTGATCTCGTCGGGGCTCAGCTTGCGGGTGCGGGCCCGGTTGGCCAGGTCGTGGATCTCGCGGGCGATGAGCCTCAGGCGCTTGCCGTCGGCGTCGCGCACCACGGGCACGATGAGGCCCTGGTAGTCGAGGTCGACCGCGATGCCGAGGTCGACGTACTTGTGGACGATCAGCTCACCGTCGCCCATCGACGCGTTCAGGTGCGGGAACTCGGCCAGCGCGTCGACGATGGCCCGGCTGATGAACGCCAGGTGGGTGAGGCTGAAGCCCTCGGCGTGCTTCCACGCGTCCTTGTGGGCGTTGCGGGTCTTGTCGACGTTGGCGTAGTCGATCTCCACCACGCTGAACGCGTGCGGCGTCACCGACTTCGACATCACCATGTGGTCGCCGGTGAGGCGACGGATCTTGGACAGCGGCACCGTCTCGTCACGGTTGCCGGCGCGGACCGCGGGAGCCGACGCCTTGGGTACCGCCGCCACGGCCTGCGTGGGCGGGGCCAACGTCACGGTCGGCGCCGCGGCCACCGGGGCCTCGGGGGCGGGTGCGGCAGCCGGGGCCGCCGCAGCCGGCGCGGCTGCGGGCGCCTCGTCGACCGGCCTGGCACCGGTCTGATCGATGTAGGTGAGCACGTCCTCGCGGGTGATGCGGCCGCCCGCACCCGTTCCGGCGATGGCCGATGGGTCGATGCCGTGCTCGGTCACCAGCCGGCGGACCACCGGCGACAGCAGACGGTGATCGCCGTCGGTGTCGGCGCTGGCGACAGGGGCCGAAGCCGGAGCCGCCGGAACGGCCGGAGCGGCCACAGGTGCCGGCGCTGCGGGGACAGGCGGCGGGGGCGGCGGT